>CAMMKE010000008.1 GCA_946497375.1 uncultured Mycoplasmatota bacterium | reverse complement strand
TAAAGTAGCAATAAATGCAGATGTTTTAGCAAGAGAAGATTATAGAGAAATATTAGATTTAATAGTAAATGCTAAAGAAAATTATCAAGCTGAATATGGAAGTAAAGTAGCAATAAATGCAGATGTTTTAGCAAGAGAAGATTATAGAGAAATATTATATTTAATAGTAAATACTGAAGGAATAAAACAAATACAGCACGGAACTTTTCTAGCAACAGATAAAAAACTTTTAGCAAGTGATGACTATAGAGAACAATTATATCTAGCTTTAGCATCACTAACTAATTTATATCAAAGTAAATTTTGTTCAAATGCCTATTTAAAATTTATGGATGAATTAGAAAAAAGTTCTGATGAAAAGATTAATCAATTTATAAAGAAATTTAAAAAATAGAGTTTTCTCTATTTTTTCTTTTCTCTTCATTTTTCGACAAATTTCTACAAAACTATAACATATACTTATTTTAGAAAGAGGGAGAAATATGTCGTATATTGAAGTTATAATTGAAAGTATTATTTTACTACTTTGTCCATTAGCATTGTACCTATTATATACAATCTATAAAAAGAATCTATCTATAGAAGAAAAAGACTTAGGCTTTGAAATAGCAGTCATTTCATCATTATATTTTGTCTTAAGATATGGAACTTCTTGTTATAATGATTATCCTATTATTCTCTTTGATATTCCATTACTTATCTGTTATTACAAAAGAAAAATATCTTTAGCAGTCTTTATATCATTAATATTAATTATTTATGAGACTCTATTCTTAGGCATTAATCCTTTATTCCTAGCCTTAGAATATAGTAGTTATTTAATAGTATATTCTCTACTAGTAAGAAGAAAACTAAAGCCTATTAATGTTGTTAACTATTTTATTGTTATTAAAAGTTTCATGTTATCTCTTGCCGTATTCTGGTTTATTAGTCCAGAACAAAGTTATTCATCTAATTTATTTTATATCTTTACTATTATAATAACTCTTTACTTTGTAACTAATATAATCATATCTATATTCGCTAAAGGAGAAAAAATAGTAGAGTTGCATAATGACTTACAGAATATTGAAAAAGAAAAAGATTTAAGACGCTCTTTATTTAAAGTAACTCATGAAATAAAAAATCCTATCGCTGTATGTAAAGGATATCTTGATATGATAGATATTAATGATAAGAAAAAAGTAAGAAAGTATATTCCTATTATAAAAGATGAAATAACAAGGACTTTAATTTTAATGGATGACTTCTTAGACTATACTAAGATAAAAATAGAAAAAGAAGAAATGGACCTTGTTATGTTACTTGAAGATTTAGAGGACTATTTAGAAGATTTATTTAAGAAGAATGGTATAAAGTCTGAATTTAATTTACCAGATGAAGATATTTATATAGAAGCAGATTATAATAGATTAAAACAAGTCTTTATTAATCTTTTAAAAAATGCTGTTGAAGCGAAAGATAGTAGTAAGAAAGAAAATAAAATAAAAATAAGTTTAGAAAGTGATAATGAGTTTATGAAGATAATAATTGAAGATAATGGAGTAGGTATGGATAAGGATACTTTAAATAATGTCAGTGAAATGTTTTTTACAACAAAGAAAAAAGGTAGTGGACTAGGTGTTAGTCTCTCTAAAGAGATAATAGAACAACATAAAGGTACAATTGTGTATAATTCAGTAAAAGGAGAAGGAACAAGAGTGATAGTTACTTTACCTAAAGAGATAAATATGACATAATATTAATGAAGTGATAGTATGTGGAATATAGAAAAAATTAAAGAAGATGTTAGAAATAATTTAAGTGATTATAGATATAATCATTCTCTTAGAGTTATGGAAGAAGCAAAGAAACTTGCTAAACACTATAAAGCAGATATAGAAAAATGTATGCTTTGTGGCTTAACTCATGATATGTGTAAAGAGTTTACTGATAAAGAAAATGATGAGTTTATAAAGAAATATAATCTACCTAAAGAGTTATTAAATCCTGAAAATAAGAACATTATTCATGGATACACTGCATCTATTCTAGTTAAAGAAAAATATAACTTTACAGATGATATGGTCTTAGCGATTAGATACCATACAACAGGTTATCCTAATATGGATTTACTAGCAAAGATAGTGTATTTAGCAGATAAAATAGAAAAAGGAAAAGACTATCCAGGTATAGAAGAAGAAAGACTTCTAGCATACCAAAACATTGATAAAACGATTATTTTATGTCTTAATAATCAAATAAAACATTTAAAAGAAAAGAATAAAGTTATAAATAAAATGGGTTATGATACTCTAAAATTCTTAGAAGAAAATACTACTGATTGAAATATTTCTAAAATAATGCTACAATTTACTTAACTTGAAAGAGAGTGTGTTTAATATGAATGAAAATACAAACGAAGAAAAAAAAGAGGAAAAAAAAGTTTCTGAAAATAAAGGTAAAGAAATAATAACTAATAATCCTAATCCTATTCCTCCTAAGCAAACAAAAAATAATAAAGATATAAAAAAGAAACTAATGAGAATGATGCTTATAGTAGTAGGAGTCTTAGTAATAATTTTAATTATTATTTTAATAACGTCTTTATTTGGTAGTAGAGAAAAAAGTTATGAAGAAATAGAAACAGATTTAAAAAAGGCAGCTATAGAGTATTATAAAGTTCAAAGTGGACTTTTACCTAGGGAAGAAGGAGAAACTATTACTGTAAGAGCCAAAACATTAGCAGATGCCGGATATATGGAACCATTAAGTGAACTAAGGGAAGAAGAAAATTGTAGTGGTAGAGTAGAAGTTACTAAAGTAGGTGATAATATAATCTATACGCCATACTTAGATTGTGAAGATAATTATACTACTAAAGAGTTATATAAAGCCGTATTAGAACAAGGAATAGTTACAAGTGGTAATGGGTTATATGATTTAAATGGAGAAAAAGTATATAGAGGAGATAATGTTAATAATTATGTACAGTTAGACAATGAGTTGTTTAGAATAGTTAAAGTAACATCTGATAATAAGTTATTATTAATACTAAATGAAATGGACTCAACTTTATCAACTTATTATGACGATAGATATAATCAAGATAGATTATTTAATAGTGGCTTTAATGATTATAGAGTTAGTAGAATTAATGAATATTTAGATAATCTATATAATAATAAACTAGATATCAGTTTACTAAGTAAAAATGATAAAGAAAAACTAACAAATTTTAATTTATGTATAGGTAAACGTACTCCAACTGAGACAGTTAATAACAATAGTATAGAGTGTTCTGATGTTTTAGAAAATCAAATGATTGGTTTATTAACAGCTAGTGATTATATGAATGCTTCATTAGATACTAATTGTAAAACGACTACTGATAGAAGTTGTCAAAATTATAATTATTTAAGATTAAGAAATATAGAGTGGTGGTTAGTAACAGGTAATTCTCTTAATAATTATGAATCCTATGTAGTTAAAAGTAACGGATATATAGAAGAAAATACAGCTTCAGGATATAAAAAGATAAGGCCAACTATTATGTTGAATAATAATGTTATGATTAAATCTGGTGATGGAAGTGCATCTAATCCATTCATTTTGAAATAAAAACAGAGTATATTATTATTGTAAAAAAGATTAATAGTTAGTATGTTAGTTAGAAGAGATTAAACTTTCTCTTCTTTTTTGTATAATTATATTTTTTTAGGTCACTATATTATTAGGTGATAATAATATGACTAATAAAAAATATGATGCTTTAGTAAAGAAACATACTCCTAAAGAAAATAAAGTTAAATATGCTTTAATTGCCTTTCTCGTAGGAGGTCTTATAGGATTATTTGGAGAAGTTTTAATTAGAATTTATATAATGTTATTTGGTGTATCACGTAATGATGCTTCTACTTATATGATTATAACCTTTATCTTCTTTGCCTCCCTTTTCACTGCCCTAGGCTTCTTTGATAAGTTAGTAGCAAAAGCAAAAGCAGGGCTACTTATCCCTATAACAGGTTTCGCTCATTCTATGACTAGTGCCGCTCTAGATTATAAAAATGAAGGACCAATCTTTGGTGTTGGTAGTAATGTCTTTAAACTTGCAGGTTCAGTTATCTTCTATGGAGTAGTATCCGCTTGGTTCTTTGGACTTATTAGATATATATGGGAGGTTTTATCATGATACTAAATTTTAGAAATGTATACTTAGATAATGCAAGTACAGTATGTGGACCATATGAAGCGAAAGGCCCCTTATCAAAAAACTTTGATAAGAAATATACTGATGATTTATATTGTAAAGAAAAGTCTTTCGAAAAAGCTGAAATAAGATTACTTGAAGATAGTATAAAGATATTACTAAAAAAGACTAAGCTAACTTCTAAAGATATTGATTTAGTAATTGCAGGTGATCTCTTAAATCAAATAACATCATCATGCTATGGAGCCTTAAATCTAAAAAGTCCTTTTCTAGGTATTTATACAGCATGTGCTACTAGTATAGAAGGCTTATTAATAGGAGCGACTTTTATCGATAGTGGTAAAGTAAATAATGCTTTAATATCTTGTTCATCTCATAATATGTCAAGTGAAAAACAGTTTAGAAATCCTACAGAATATGGTTCTCCTAAACCTATGACTGCAACCTTTACAGCAACAGGAGGTGCTAGTGCACTTTTATCTAATAAACCTAGTAAAATAAGAGTTGTTAATGGACTTATTGGAACAATAGTAGATTTTAATCAAAAAGATGCCTTTAATATGGGAGCAGCTATGGCAGGAGCAGCAGCAGATACTCTTTATAAGTACTTAACAGAAACTAATACTAAGCCAAGTGATTATGATTTAATACTTACAGGAGACTTAGGTAAATATGGTAAAGAAATACTAAAAGACTTAATGCTTAATGAATATAATATAGATTTATCTAAAAACTATAATGACTGTGGAACAATGCTCTATGATTTAGAAGAACAAAAAGAAGTAATGGCAGGAGGAAGTGGTCCTGTATGTTCTGCTTTAGTTAATTATAGTACTATTTTAAAAGACCTTATGAATAACAAATATAAGAAAGTCTTACTAATCGCAACAGGAGCCTTATTTTCTCCAATAATGCTTTATCAAAAAGAAAATATTCTATCTATTGCCAATTTAATATGTTTGGAGGCGATATAATGTACTTTATTAATTCATTTTTATTCTGTGGAATAGTTTGTTTAATCGCAGAGTTAATACTAGATAATACTAAACTAACTCCTGGTCATATAACCGCTATCTTTGTATGTGTAGGTTCAGCCCTTGATGCCTTTTCTATCTATGACTTCTTTATTGCCAAAGTAGGAGGAGGAGCTTTACTTCCTATTACAAGCTTTGGACACTCTCTAATTCATGGAGCCTTACTTGCCGCTGAATCTCATGGCATAATAGGTTTGTTAATGGGTGTCTTTGATCTTACTGCCGCCGGAATAACTGCAGCGATTATCTTTACCTTTGTCTTTACCTTAATTTTTAAAGCAAAAGATTAGAAATAGTAAATAATAATAGTAGGAGGTACTAATTATGAAGATACTCTTAATACTATTATTATTTTTTTGTTGGAATAATGTCTCGGCAAAAACCATTGTTACTCCTTATCTAAAGGTAGGTGAAGTTAATGCTAATTATCAACCTAAGGATAATGAGAAAATAGAAAAAGTTACTTACTATAAACAGGAAAAGATAGATAAAGAGTTTAAATATTTAGAAGAATGTAATCTTGAATATCCTCTTAAAAGCAATGAAGTAACTTATGGAGAATATACTAACTATAGTAAAGAAAAACTTAATGATAAAAGACTAGACGAAGATATTAAAACTATCTATTATTATAAAGAGTTAAAGAAAATAGATAACTTAACTATTAGTAATATAGATAATCTTTTAATTACAAAGATAACTTTAAAATATAAAGATAAAACTATTTATGAAGGTAATAACTACAATATTAAGTTATCTAAAAAATATAGCCCTGAGTTTCTAGAGTTAGAACTAACATGCTTTTTAAATCAAGGAGATAGAAAAGGAAACTTTGTAATAGAAAATTCTAATTATATTAAAGATAAAATAACTATAACTAAAAAGGGCTATAGTAAGATAAAACTTAAGTTAATAAATCATTTAACTAAGACTCTTTATGATAAAAAGCTTTTAAAGACATCTAATCTAGAAGATAAATTTTATATAGAAGTTATTTCTAAAGAAAAGTTATATCGTTATCGTAAGAAGTATTATAAGTGCTATAAAGATGAGAGTCTAACTGATACTTTAGTTCATAATGGTTATAAAGTAGTAGATACTATTAATAAGTATTATCTTTATCGAAAAGAGACAATAGAAGTATATGATGATATAAAACTATCTAATTACTTAGATTTATCCAAGATAATAAAGAAAAGTACTATTCCTCTTAGTAAGTTAGGGTTTAACTATTCTAGTACTTGTTCTAAAACTATTTTAACTATTAAGTATCAAGACTTTAAAGAAAATATAGATATTACTTTTGATTGTAATGATTATCCTAAAAGTAAAGTACATAAAGGTAAAACTAAGTCTCTTACAAGAGGAATATTTGGTATTTTGTTTAAAACGTTAATCTTTGCGAATTTTGTAGGTTGAAATTAATAACTACTTCTGTCGAAAGCCTTGTTTATTAAAGAAATTTTATCTATTATTAGGTCAAGAAAGGACTGATAATATGACAGAAGAACTAGCATTAAACTATATTGGTTTAGTTAAGAATATTACTAGTAAGTATAATTTTAGAAGTGATTATGATGATTTATTTCAAGCAGGGATGGTCGGACTACAAATAGCATTACAAAAGTATGATGCAAAAAGAGAGACAAACTTTACAGATTATGCTTATTTGTGGATAAAAGGAGAGGTCTTAAAAGCCATAAATAATGATTACGGAATTCATGTCTCGACTGATACTTATAAGTTAAGTAAAGAGATTAAAGAAACAAGAGAATATTTATCTCAAAATTTAGGGAGAGAACCTACTACTTTTGAAATTTCTTATATGCTAGGAGAGCCTGAAGAAAAAATAGTAAGTGTTATGAATGCTGTTACAACTCCTTATAGTCTAGATAATAGTTATTTAGATGATGACTATAATTTATATAATAAAATCGCTCTTATTGAAAAAGGGTATGATGTAGGGGTATTAGATTTAAAAGAAGCGATTAATGGACTTGAAGAAAGTGAAAGAGAACTAATAATGTCAAGATACTATCAAGATATGACCCAAAAAGAAACTGCTAAGTCTCTTGGTATGTCTCAAGTTCAAGTAAGTAGAAAGGAGAGTAAGATATTAGAAAAGATTAGAACTAAAATTTCTTAAATTTGTTGGAATTTTGAAAATTGACTTCAAAAGAGAGGGCAATTTTTTATTTTCTCTAAGGAAATTTTTAAAATTCAAGGTTGTTTATGCCTCCAATTACTAATTTTCGTAAATTGCAATGTATTTTAACTTATGTTAGAGTGTAGGCATCTACGTAGAAAAATTAAAATTATAGGAGGTATTTATGGAAAAAGAAGAAAAGAAAGAGAAAAAATTTATTAGTCTTTTATCAGATACTACATTTAAACATTTCTTTAAAATAGAAGATTATAAAGAGTTCTTTAATACTATTATTAGACCATATACAAATATGGATATTAGTGAATTTAGATTATATGATCCTGAGTTTAATAGCGGTAATAAAAAACGTGATTACCGTCTTGATATAGTACTTGAAAGTGATAAAGTTGATTTAATTATATTAATAGAGATGAATCAGTTTCCTAGTGAAGAAATAAAATATAGAAATAGATTATACTTATATGCTGTACTTGCCAAAAGTCTAAATAGTGGAGAAAATATAAAGAAGAAAAAGATTATTCAAATAAATCTTAACAAAGAAAAGAATCCATATATTAGTAAAGGCTCTTATTCTGTCATGGATATAAATACTCATAAAGAGATAAAAGATTTTAAAATACATGAAGTGTATCTTGAAAATTACAAAGGAATAAGATATAATGGAGACAATAAAGAAGAAGCATATCTATCTTTATTTACTGCTAACTCTTATGAAGAGTTAAGAGAAATAGCAGGAGATGATAAGGAGGCATTAAAGATTGTGGATGAATTAGAAAGACTAGGTCTTGATGATAAGTTTGGATTAGCATATGATAATGAAATAATGCAGAAAAAAATGATTAATACCGCTCGTAGTTGGGGATATGATGATGGTAAAGCAGAAGGACTAGAAGAAGGAAAAAAGACTATTGCAAAAAATCTTCTTAAAGATGGCATACCTATAGAAGTAGTATCTAGAAATACTGGACTAAGTATAGAAGAGTTAAATAACTTATTAGAAGATAATGATTAGACAATTAATAACTGTAAGGAGGCTATATTATTATGAGCAAATCAGAAAATTTATGGCTTGATGATAAGTTTGGATTAGCATATGATAATGAAATAATGCAGAAAAAAATGATTAATACCGCTCGTAATTGGGGTTATGATGATGGTGCTAAGGCAAAAGAAATAGAAATTGCAAAAAATCTTCTTAAAGATGGCATACCTATAGAAGTAGTATCTAGAAATACTGGACTAAGTATAGAAGAGTTAGAGAACTTAACTGACTAAATATTACAAAACTGATAGATACATTTTATCAGTTTTTTGATGTTTTTCCTCAAGTTTTACTGTATAATAAATGTAGTTGTAGAGGTGAGTTATGAGTATATATGATTTAACTATAGATGAATTAACAGAATATTTTCTAAAAATAGATGAAAAAAAATATTATGCAACAGAACTTTTCTCTTGGCTTTATGCTAAAGATAAGAGAATTACTTCTTTTAGTGCAGCTAGCAATATAAAGAAAGAGACAAGAGAAAAACTAAGTAAAGACTTTACTATTTCTAATACAGAGATAGTTACAGTAGAAAAAGCTAAAGACGTTAGAAAGTATTTATTTAAACTTAATGATAAAGAACATGTTGAAGCGGTACTTATGAATCATGATTATGGTAATAGTCTTTGTATTTCTAGCCAAGTAGGATGTAATATGGGTTGTAAGTTTTGTGAGTCAGGTAGACGTAAAAAAGTCCGTAATTTAACTACTGGAGAAATGGTAGAACAGATAATTAAAGTAGAAGATGAATCTAACCTTAGAATTAGTCATGTAGTTATTATGGGAATAGGAGAGCCATTTGATAACTATGATAACATTTGTAACTTTATTAGAATTATAAATCATCCTAAAGGGCTTAATATAGGAGCAAGACATATAACAGTATCAACTTGTGGACTTGTTCCTAAAATATTAGAATTTGCTAATTTCCCATATCAAGTAAATCTTGCTATCAGCTTACATGCTCCAAATGATAAATTAAGAAATGAGATAATGCCTATATCTAAAGTATATCCTCTAAAAGATTTAATAAGTGCAATTAAAGTATACCTAGAAAAAACAAATAGAAGAGTAACCTTTGAATACATCATGTTAGATGGAGTTAATGATAAAGAAGAAAATGCTTTAGAACTTGTTCATTTACTTAAAGGAATAAACTGCTATGTTAATTTAATACCATATAATGAAACAGAAGCTTTACAGTATAAACGAAGTAAACCTTTAACAATTGCTAAGTTTTATGATATACTAAAGAAAAACAATATTACAGTTACAATTAGGCGAGAATTTGGTGGTACTATTAGTGCTGCTTGTGGACAGCTTAGAAGTAAGAAGGAGGATATATGAAATCGTTTTATTTAACTGATGCAGGAAAGGTTAGAGACCATAATGAAGATAGTGTTCTAATAGTACACAATAGTGATAATGATACACTTATGGCAATCGCTGATGGTATGGGGGGACATTCTGCAGGAGAAGTCGCATCCTCTATCGCTATAACTCATCTTGCTAAAGACTTTAATGAAAACTTTCACAATATGAGTAAGATGGATGCTGTTAACTTTTTAAGAGATAGTGTTAATGAAATTAATGATAGTATTTTTAGACATGAGAAGACTCATCCTGAAAGTAAAGGTATGGGAACAACCCTTGTTACCGCTATCATTACTAAAGACTATATATTATTTGGTAATATTGGTGACTCCTCAGGTTTTGTTATTAAAGATAATAAACTTCATAAAGTAACATATGACCATACATTAGTAAACTTATTGGTCTCAGCTGGAGAATTAACAGAAGAAGAAGCTAAGGACCATCCTAAGAAAAATGTTTTGATGAAAGCACTTGGAGCAAATGATCCAATAGATATAGATATCTTTGATTGTGATATGGAAATAGATGCTATACTTTTATCTAGTGATGGACTTACTAATATGTTAGATGAAGAGTCTATTGAAAAAGTCTTAACTGGAGAAGGAGATATTGAAGATAAAGTTATAAAATTAATTAGGAAAGCAAATAATCGAGGGGGTACTGATAATATATCAGTAGCATACTTAATTTTAGGAGAAGGTGAAGAATAATGGTTACAAAGGGGCAAAAAATTAATGATCGTTATGAGATAATTAAATCAATAGGCGAAGGTGGTATGGCTAATGTCTATCTTGCATATGATACTATACTTGATAGAAATGTAGCGATAAAAGTATTAAGGGGTGACCTTGCAAATGATGAGAAGTTTGTAAGACGTTTTCAACGTGAAGCTTTATCAGCATCAAGTCTTTCTCATCCTAATATCGTTGCCATGTATGATGTAGGAGAAGATAATGGACTTTATTATATCGTTATGGAGTACGTGGAAGGAAAGACTTTAAAACAATTACTTAAAAAACGTGGTAGTCTAACATTATCAGAAGCGATAGATATCATGTTACAATTAACAGATGGTATGGCCCATGCTCATGATTCATATATAGTTCATAGAGATTTAAAACCACAAAATATTATGATACAAGATGATGGACAGATAAAAATAACAGACTTTGGTATCGCTATGGCTCTTAATTCAACCCAACTAACACAAACAAATTCCGTAATGGGTTCTGTTCACTATTTACCACCAGAACAAGCGGCTGGTAAAGGTGCAACTATTAAAAGTGATATTTATTCGATGGGAATTATTTTCTATGAATTATTAACAGGAGAATTACCTTTCAAAGGAGATAGTGCTGTTGAAATTGCCCTAAAACAAATGAAAGAACCTCTACCTGATGTTCATAAATTAAATAATGATATTCCCCAAAGTATCGAAAATATTATTTTGAAAGCCACTGCTAAGAACCCTAAAAATAGATATGATGATGCTAAGAGTATGCATAATGACTTATTAACCGCTTTAAATGATGATAGAATAAATGAACCGCCTTATGTTTATCCATATCCTGAAAATGAAGTGGATGAGACGACAAAAATAATGAAACCAATTAGTGATGAAAATGAAGGTATCGCGACACCTATTACTGATGAAAAGGTAAAAAAATCTAATAAATTAATCATCGCTTTATCAATCATCGCTGGCGTTATCGTGGTAGCATTAATATCAGTGTTCTTTATTATCCCTGCCTTAACAGCCGAAAAAGATGTCAAAGTACCAGATGTTAGTGGTATGACAGTTAGTAAAGCGGAAGATACCCTTGAAGATGCCGGACTTACTGTTAATAGTAAAATAGAAGAAGTAAGTAGTGAAGATGTTAAGAAAAATAGAATTATTAGAACTGACCCAAAAAGTGGTAGTACTGTTAAAGAGGGTACAAGAGTTACTCTTTATAAATCAACTGGAGTTAAAACTTATGACTTAGAAAACTATGTTAATATGGATGTTAATGAAGTAAGAAATACTCTAGAAAATATGGGACTAGAAGTTAAAATCCAAGAAATAGAGCCTGATTCTACAACTTGTTCTGTAATAGGACAAAACCTTGTTATTTCTCAATCACTTGATGAAGGTAGTGAAGTTAAATCAGGAGATGATATAACATTAACAGTTCTAAAAGACATTACTTTCCCAGACTGGTATTTACAAACAGCAGATGCAGTAACAAGTTGGGCAAATAATGCCTGTGTAACTGTAACAACAGAATATCAAGATGTAACAGATAAAAACATGGATGGTAAGATTATTACTCAATCACGTCCTAATGGTTCTACAGTTAGAAATAATGATAGTGTAACTATTACAATTGGAAGGTTAGTAGAGTCTAAGGATGATGATACTACTACAACAGAACAAGAAGGAAATAATGGCAATAATAACAATAATTCCAATTCTTCATCAAATCCAAGTTCTCAAAGTAATGATTAGGAGAAAAAATGCAAGGACAAATTATTAAAATAAGTAGTAATAGACATATAGTATCTAGTAATAATAAAACTTATAATACAATACCTAGAGGTAAATTTAGAAAAGATAAACTAATACCTAAAGTTGGGGATTATGTTAGATTTAATGAGAAAAGTTTAGTAATAGAAGAAATATTACCTAGGAAAAATACCTTTAATAGACCTATGGTTAGTAATATTGATAGAGCTTTCATTATAACAAGTCTTGTTAATCCAGATTTTTCTTTAGGTTTATTAGATAAATTTATCGCTCATATGGAACTTCAAAAGATAGATGCTGTTATCTGCTTAACTAAGACTGATTTAGTTAGTAAAGAAACTTATGATAAAATAAAAGAGATAATGGTATATTATACTAATATAGGCTACACTGTTCTTACTAATTTAGAACTTGATAAAATAAAAGAATTAATTAAAGATAAGACAGTTGTCTTTATAGGCCAAACAGGGGCAGGGAAGAGTACTCTTTTAAACAAGTTAAATCCTAATTGGAATTTAAAGACAGGAGAAGTCTCTCTTGCTCTTGGTAGAGGAAGACATACAACAAGAAATGTAGAATTATATGACTTTTTAGATGGTAAAGTCCTTGATACCCCAGGCTTTTCAGCTTTAGACCTTTCTATTTATAAAAAAGAAGATATCAAATATGCTTTTAGAGAGTTCTCTAATTACTCCTGTCCTTTTAGAGATTGTTCTCATACTAAAGAAAAAGAATGTGTGATTAAGAAAGCAGTGGAAGATGGAGAAATTCTTAAAAGTAGATATGATAGTTATTTAAAGTTCTATGAGGAGGCGATTAAATGATTAGTGCATCTTTTTTAACTAGTAAAGATATACCAAATACTTTAACAAAGTTAAACGATACAGATGTAGACTTTATTCATGTAGATGTTATGGATGGTAAGTATGTAGAGAATAAATCATTACCATTTAAAGAGATGAGACATATCTATAAATTTACTGATAAAAGATTAGATGTTCATTTAATGGTTGCATCTCCTAGTATTTATATTGGTGACTATGCTAGTCTAAATACAGAGTATATCACTATACATTTAGATACTCTAGAAGATACTTTAAGTAATCTAAAACTAATTAAAAGTTATGGTATTAAAGCAGGACTTGCTCTTAATCCAGATGATAAAGTAGAAAAATTAATACCTTATTTACCATATATAGATTTAATATTAGTAATGGGAGTTATACCAGGTAAAGGTGGACAAAAGTTTATTGATAAAACAATAGACAAATTAAAAGAATTAAAAGTCCTAAAAAAAGAATATAAAGACTTTAATTTTAAAATAAGTATAGATGGGGGAGTTAATGATATAGTTGCCAAAAAAATCCATAATTTAACAGATATTATAGTAAGTGGTAATTATATAACAAGTAGTGATGATTATCAAAAGCAAATAAATAGTTTACGTTTTTAAAGTAAAATGTTATAATTTATTCAGATTTAAATAAAGAATAACGAAAGGGTGTAGTCTATGGATAATAAAAATGATAATAATAAAATTAATGAAGAAACTCCTAAAGTGGTAACACCAGAAACTGATAATACTGTAAATTCTACTCCAGTGAATAATGAACCTAAAGTAGTAGAAGCTTCTAATACTAATGAGGTAAGTCAAGAGAAAAGCGCAGATAATAATCAAGATAATACAGTTCCAACTGCTGCTAAAATAGAAGAAAACACTACTGGAAAAAAGAAAAAAGGACATCCTGTATTTCTTGTTCTATTAATGATATTTCTTTTTGCATTCGTGTTTTTCTTACCTGATATAACAGAATTTATTACTGACTATATGAATGAAAAAAATGGTGTAAATGAATTAAAAAGTGGCGATATGATTTGCACATTTAGTACTTCTACAGATAGTGTTGATTATAATTATAAGTTGACTTTCAATTATAAAAAAAATAGATTGAAAAGTAGTACTATGGTTACTACTAATAGATTAGCAGATACAGCGACTGATAATAGTATTTTAACAGAAAGAGAAAACTCTTGCGAATTACTTCAAACTGTATTAAAAGAAAATAATATTGGTATGAGTGCTAGTTGTAGTGTAAGTGCTGCAGTACAGGTTACTACACAAAATATAGATTATAAAAAACTTGATATGGATTTTATTACTAATAACATTGCAGAATTTGAGGGCTTTTATCCAGAATATGAATTGAATGAAAGTGTTACTACTATTGAACAAGAATTAGAAAATAAAGGTTATACTTGTGAAAGAAATGAAAGTTAATAAGTAATAAATTTGACATAAAGAGTGTAAATTCCTTGAATTTACTTCTTTTTTTTGATAAAATAAACGTTGAAAAGAATAGATAAGGGCAAAAGGTTAAAGCTTTTGTATCTTTTTTTTGAAATCTTGAAGGATGTGAAATAATGGCAGTAAAATATGATGACAGTTCAATAAAAATATTAGAGGGATTAGAAGCAGTTAGAAAAAGACCTGGTATGTATATTGGTTCTACTGATAAAAGAGGTCTACATCATTTGGTATGGGAAATTGTTGATAATGCTATAGATGAAGCGATAAATGGATATGGAAAACATATTGTTATAACAATACATTCTGATAAAAGTGTTAGTGTAAGTGATGAAGGTAGAGGTGTTCCTGTTGGAATGCATGCTTCAGGTAAACCTACTCCTGAAGTTATTTATACAGTACTTCATGCTGGTGGTAAATTTGAAGAAGCAGGATATAAAGTATCAGGTGGTCTTCATGGTGTTGGTGGTAGTGTTGTTAATGCCTTATCTAAATGGATGGAAGTAACTATAAAAAGAGATAAGGGAGAATACTTCATTCGTTTTAAAGATGGAGGAAAAGTAGATAAACCATTAAAGAAGATTGGTACTACTAATAAAACAGGGACAACTGTTAGATTCCTACCAGATCCAGAAATATTTTCAACAACAAACTTTTCATATACAACTATCTGTGAAAGAATGCAGGAGTCTGCTTTTCTTTTAAAAGGATTAACAATAGAAGTACATGATGAAGAAGATGATAGACATGCTAAGTTTTGTTATGAAACAGGTTTAGTCGCTTTTGTAGAGTACCTTAATGAAGATAAAACTACTTTACATAATGTTTTAGACTTTGAAGGAGTTAAAAATAAAATAGATGTAGAAATCGCTATGCAATATACTGATACATATCAGGAAAATATTGTATCATTCGTTAATAATGTTAAGACTAGTGATGGTGGTACCCATGAAGTAGGATTTAAAACGGCTTTAACTCGTGTTTTTAATGATTATGCCAAAAATAATGGCTTTATTAAAGGTAAAGAGAAAGCACTTGAAGGTAGTGACGTTAGAGAAGGTCTAACTGCAATTATCTCTTTAAAAATACCAGAAGATATGTTACAGTTTGAAGGTCAGACTAAAGGAAAACTTGGAACACCCCAAGCTAGAACAATAGTAGATTCTATTGTTACTGAGAAATTACAGTTTTATTTAGAAGAGAATAAAGCGATTGCAACTGAGATAATTACTAAATCATTAAAGAGTAAAGTAGCAAGAGAAGCAGCAAGGAAGGCAAGAGAAGAAGCAAGAAAAGGTAAGAGTAAAAATCCAAAAGAAAGAGCTTTATCAGGTAAGCTTACTCCAGCTCAATCTAAAGATAAGACTAAAAAAGAACTATTCTTAGTAGAGGGTGATTCTGCCGGTGGTTCTGCTAAACAAGGAAGAGATAGAAAATATCAAGCGATACTTCCATTACGTGGTAAAGTTTTAAATACTGAGAAAGCTAAAGTAGAAGATATCTTAAAAAATGAAGAAATTAATACGATGATTTATACAATAGGAGCAGGATATGGTGCTAACTTTGATATAAATGATTGTGAATATAATAAAGTAATCATCATGAGCGATGCTGATGAAGATGGTGGACATATTCAGTGTTTACTTCTAACATTCTTCTATCGTTATATGAGACCATTAATAGAAGATGGAAGACTTTATGTAGCCTTACCACCACTATTTAAAATTCAAAGTGGTAAAAATATAGAATATGCTTATACTGTAGAAGAGATGAAAGAAAAGTCTAAAGGTAAGAAATGTGAAATCCAAAGATATAAAGGTCTTGGTGAAATGAATGCTGACCAGTTATGTGAGACTACTATGAAGCCTGGTTCAAGAACTTTAATTAGAGTTAAAATAGAAGATGCTCAACTAGCAGAAAAACGTGTCTCTGTTCTTATGGGAGATGATGTCGCTCCTCGTAAAGAGTGGATAGATGAAAATGTCGAGTTTACTTTGGAAGATGATTATAAGATATAGGAGGTTTAGGTTATGAGGGAAAATACTTTTGATATACCATCAGTAAAATTTTGTATTGTTAATGATTTTTTTTCTAACTATATTCCTTTCGAGTATGTTGATGGTTTAACAATTGATGATATACCACATATATATAGGAGGGGATTTTATTTTTATGCTATTACTCTACCAAAAGATTTTGCTGGCGAAATCTGTGATCAATGTAAATGGATTTTTGTTATCGAAAATTTTTATTGGAGTGCTTTGCAAACTCAAAAGTTGGAACGTATTGATAAGGTTATAGAAAAAAGATTTGAAGAAAAATATAACCAAGTTGATGAAAAAACACAAAGAATATATAATTGTTTTTTTGAAAGATATCAAGATGGTAGTTATGAGAAGACTAAAGAAAGAATTAAACGATTAGAGATGAGAAAGTAGTGATAAAATGGCTAAGAAAACAGAAACTAAAGAAGTATTAGAACGTATTTGGGATTATACTCTTGAAGATATAATGGGTGAGCGTTTTGGAAGTTATTCTAAATACATTATTCAAGAGCGGGCTATCCCTGATGCTAGAGATGGATTAAAACCAGTTCAAAGAAGAATTCTTTATTCAATGTATAAAGAGAAAAATACTTATGATAAGGGATATCGTAAGAGTGCAAAGACGGTAGGAGACGTTATTGGTAATTACCATCCTCATGGTGATACATCTATTTATGATGCCATGGTTCGTATGAGTCAATCTTGGAAAACTAGACTTCCTTATATTGATATGCATGGTAATAATGGTTCTATTGATGGTGATTCTCCTGCCGCTTACCGTTATACTGAAGCACGTCTATCTAAAATTAGTAATGAAATGTTACGTGATATTAATAAAGATACGGTAGAAATGGCTCCTAACTTTGATGATACAACACTTGAACCTACTGTACTACCTGCAAGATTTCCTGCTTTACTAGTATATGGTGCGATGGGTATTTCTGCAGGATATGCTACTAATATTCCTCCTCATAACTTAGGAGAAGTAATAGATGCCACAATACATAGAATTGATAATCCTAATTGTGGTTTAGATACTTTAATGAAATATGTTAAAGGACCAGACTTTCCAACTGGTGGTATTGTTGAAGGTATTAAAGGAATAAGAGATGCTTATGAAACAGGTAAGGGTAGAGTTATAATTAGAAGTAAATATGCTTTTGAAGGGAACTCTTTAGTAATTACTGAAATACCTTTTGAAGTTAATAAAGCCCTACTTGTTAAGAAAATAGATGATATTCGTCTTGATAAAAAAATAGATGGTATTGTTGAAGTTAGAGATGAATCTGCAGAAGATGTTAGAATTGTTGTTGATTTAAAGAAAACAGCTAATAAAGAATTAATTGTAAATTATTTATTAAAAAATACTGATTTACAAATTAGTTATAACTTTAATATGATTGCCATTGTTAAGAAAAGGCCACGTCTTTTAGGACTAAAACAAGCCCTTGATGCTTTTATCGACCATCAAAAAGAAGTTATTACACGTCGTAGTCAGTTTGATTTAGACCATGCTAAGAGTGAATTACATATTGTTGAAGGACTTATTAAATGTCTATCTATTCTTGATGAAGTAATTCGTGTTATTAGAGCAAGTAAGAATAAAGCTGATGCTAAAGAGAATTTAGTTAAAGAGTTTGACTTTTCTATGGCCCAAGCAGAAGCGATAGTAACATTACAACTATATCGCCTAACTAATACTGATGTTGTAGAACTAGAAGAAAGAATGGCTACTTTAAGAAAAATAATAGAAGGATTAACGGCAATTCTAGGAAATGAAGAAGTCTTAAAGAAAGTTATGAAAGATGAGTTACGTAAAGTAAGAAATGAATATGCACTACCTCGTCTTACAGAAATAAAAGATGAGATAACAGAAATAAAAATAGATACGACTGTAATGATACCTAAAGAAGATGTTATTGTAACATTAAGTAAAGATGGCTACATTAAAAGAACTAGTCTAAAAAGTTATAGTGCAAGTAAAGATGAAGAGACTACTTTAAAAGAGAATGACTATCTAGTAGGACTATATGAGGCTTCTACTTTAGATACCTTACTAGTCTTTACTAATCAAGGTAACTTCTTATTTATACCAGTTCATACTATTTATGATTTAAAATGGAAAGAACTTGGTAAACACGTTAGTAATTTAGTACCTTTAGGAGAAGGAGAAGAGGTCATATCTAGTTTACTTGTTAAAGATTTTAAGAAAGATGTTAATGTTATAATCTCTACTGCAAATGGTATGATTAAAAGAACAAGTCTTTCTGACTTTAAGATAACTAGAACATCTAAACCTAGTAGTTGTATTAAACTAAAAGATGACGATACTGTTGTTGATGTTATGTTAGATACTAATCCTGATATCTTTATCGCTACATCTTTAGGTTATGGACTTTGGTTTGCTAAAGATGAAGTACCTATTGTTGGTATAAAAGCTAGTGGAGTTAAAGCAATTAACTTAAAAGATGATACTGTTGTTAGTACTATAAACTTTAATGAAGAGGCCAGTGACTATCTTGCAATCCTTACAGATAAAGGTACAGGTAAAAGAGTTAAATTAAAAGACTTTGAAAAGAGTAGTAGAGCAAGACGTGGCTTAATGACTATAAGAGATGTTAAGACTAATCCATATCATGTTATTAAGGCCTTAATGCCTACTAATAAAGACCATATAGGACTTAAAAATGGTGATATTACTTTAATTAAACCAACAGAACTACCTATTACTGATAGATATTCTACAGGTAGTACTATTAATAAAAAAGGACTTACTAATGCTTTCCTTTATAAGATATTAGAAAAGCCTACTGAGAAAGAAGATACTATTCCTAAGAAAGACCAAGTATCTCTTGAAGATATTGATAAAAGATTAATGACAATAGACGACTTTTTGAAATAAGTCGTCTTTTTTTGCATATTATTTATTAGGTGATGTTTATGTCTAAAGAAAGTTTTAAAGAGTTTATAAAAAAAAGACCAGAGTTAGCCCAGGCTGTCTTTAATAATAAAACTACTTTTCAAAAGTTATATGAAGCTTATGATATGTATGGAGAAGATAGTAGTGTCTTCGATGAAGTTTTAACATCAAAAAATGAGGTAAAAGAAACATCTTCTTCCTCATTTAAAGAAATAACTAATCTTTTTAGAAATATTGACTTAGATACTGTACAAAGAAGTGTTAATGGCTTACAGAAAGCAGTAAGTATAATTAGTGAAATAGTTCCTAAAAATAATGATGAATATATACCAAATTATGAAGAGAGACCTATTAATAAATATTATGAGGACTAATGCAAGTAGAAACAAGATTAAAGATTAAGAGTGATCCTAATCTTTATAGATATCTAAGAGAAAATTCCTATTGGTATAAATATCTTAATAGAAGTCCAATATTTCTAAAACAGTTAGAAGAAGAAATGAAAGAAAAATATCGTTTAAGACCAAGCGATAAAATAGAAAATATTTCTAATAGCTTAAACTTAATAAAATCATTCTTGGAAGTTATGAGATAGTTTTAACTATTTCTTTTTAATTGTTCATCTTTGTTATTAATACTTTTCTTTACATAAGATAAAGCTTTAGTACATTCTCTTGTATCAACAGTAGCTTCATTTGCATTATAAAAACTTAATACTTTATCTACTTCAAAATCTTTTAAAGGCATAAGTAGACTATCTAAATATATTTTACCTACTTTTAGATACTCTATATCATCATCTGTTAAATCCTTATCTTTGTAAGTTAACATAGACATTGCTTCAGATGCAAACTGTATAGCAATGTTTGCGACCTTAATACAAGTATGTTCCTTAATTACATATCTTTCATAGCCATTAAATCTTTGTGCTAAAACACTACAACTTTTTATAGTTATTCTATTATTTAATATTTCCTTAAAAATATCTTTATATAAGAATAAATATATACTAGTTATGGAATCAGCTGTTGTTTCCTCAATATCATTAGAACCATTTAGCAAAGCTAGAAAAATATCTACATGGTCAAGTGTTAACATCTTATTAGCTTTTGAGCCTAAAGGATAAAATTTATAATAAAAATTATATTTAAAATATTTTAAAAGGTCATCACTCTTAATTGAACGATAATTATAAAGAAAAGATTTTTCATCTTCAGTCGCTCTGTCAAGAAGTTGTATAGACAGTCTATGAATTACTAAATCAAATTCAAAACCATTTAGTATATTGGCATCAAGAGTAGAGTTTACATTGCCATATATAGTCCATAATCTATTAAGAAACTTAAAAGCTAAATCAGGACTAATACTTTTTAACTTATCATCTATAACATTATCAATCATTTCAAGAATATCATTGTCTATATCTTTATTAAAAAAAGCATCTTCATATCTGCAATTAAATTCTATTAAGTCGTTTAGTAACTTAAGTTCATCTTGAGTTAATGCACCACTATATACATATTTATGTATTTGTCCCTTATTATTTCCATTCCATAAACTTTTCATAATTATTCCCCCAACTAACTTTATTATATATTTTATTTTTGTAAAAGAAAAGTAAAATGTGATATATTAATAAAGAAAGAGGGAAGAGTATGGACTATAATTTAATCTATCAGGAGTTGTTGTTAGATATAAAAAACTCTAAATTAGCTTTTAATATAAGAAAATCTTTAAATGATATCTATAATGATAAAGACTTAATTAGTCTAATTAATAAATATAGAGAAACAGAGGATGAAACCCTAAAAAAAGAAATCTATAACAATGAGAAATTTATGAGATATAAACGATTAGAGAACGAGACTAATCTCTTAATAATGAAATTAAATAAAATATTTAAAGAAATAGGTGAAAGAGATGAGAATAATTAGTGGTAAATATAAAGGTAGAGTCTTAAAAGGTTATACTCTTAAAGGAACTAGACCTACTATGGATAGAGTTAAAGAATCTTTATTTGCAACTATTAATGATTACCTAGATAATAGTATTTGTCTAGACCTTTTCGCAGGAAGTGGTAATCTTGGTATAGAAGCTTTAAGTATGGGAGCAAGGGAAATAGTATTTGTAGATAAAGAGTATATGGCTAGTAAGACTATTAAAAGCAATTTAGATATGTTAGGGACTAATATAAATGCAACTATTCTTACTATGGACTATTTAAAAGCCTTAGATAATCTTTATCCTAAACAGTTTGATATTATCTTTTTAGACCCACCTTATAAAACAGATTATCTAAGTAAAGCTTTAAAGAAAATAAGTGAGTTAAATTTATTAAAGGGGATAGTAGTCTTAGAAAGTGATAGTTTAGAAAAGCTAGACTT
Organism: uncultured Mycoplasmatota bacterium; assembly: GCA_946497375.1. The sequence goes on along the minus strand of CAMMKE010000008.1, from coordinate 6,097 downwards.
TAGTGATTATTATGAAGAGATTAAGACTAAGAAGTATGGCGATAAATATATTAGAATACTAAAAAAGAAAGACTAGTCATCTTTCTTTATTTTAAAATAAAATGTTGTTCCTTTATTCTTAGTAGATTTTACTCCATATTCATAGTTATGTAATAAAAGTATATTTTTAACAATAGATAGACCTAAACCAGTACCATAAACGTATCGTTTATGGTTTTTCTTACTACGATAATATCTATCAAAGATATGGTCTATTTCTTTTTTATCAATACCTTTACCACTATCTATTACCATAATAGTATAATCTTTATCATCTTCAACTACTTTAATAATAACTTTCTTATCATTTCCTGTATAGTTTAAAGCATTATTAAGTAAATTATATATTACTTGTTCAATCTTCTTTTTATCGGCATTAATCATTAATTTATCTATATTATTATGAATAAACTCTATACTGTAACCGTCTTTAATAACATAGATATTATGTTGTTTAACTATTCTTTTTATTAGTTTAATTAAATCAAAACTACTAATATCAAGCTTATCTAAATCATTCTCTACTTTAGTTAAAGCTAGGATATCATTAACTAAGTCATTAAGACGATTAACTTCTTCAATAATAATATTTAAATTACTTTTACACTTTTCTTTATCATCAATATTAATATCTAAAATTAACTCAGCATAAGCTTTAATCATCGTAAGAGGAGTCTTTAAATCATGAGATACATTAGCCATTAAATCTTTTTGTAACTCTTCAGTCTTAGATAACTCTTCTTTCATATCATTTAAAGCATCTGTTAAATCTACTAGTTCTTTAATATCACTACCAGAATCAAAGTTAGTTTTAAGTTTTCCTTTTGAAATTAATTTAGCAGCTTTAGATATTCTAATAATAGGGTTAGATAGTCTTTTAGAGATAAAATAAGCAACAACAATACTTAGAAGTAATACTACAATGCTTACAATTATTAACTGCTGTTCAATAATATTAATAGTAGAGTCAAGAGGAATTAGAGAAGTAGAAATAAATATATAAAGATTATTACTTAATCTAGTGGCATTCATTATACTTTTTTCTCTTGTAAAATTATTAACTAGATTATAAGTCTTAGTCTTTTTATTACTATTAATAAAGTTCCTCTTAATCGCTTTACTTCTTAAATTACAATTACTACTATAAGTAGAGTATAGATTATCTCCATTACTATTAGTTAGTTCAATACAAACATTTTCACTATAAGAGACTCTATCAAGTTTTTCATATAAAGAAGTATCATTTTCAGTTACTAAAATATCTTGAGCTAGATTTTTAATAGTTCTAGTCTTAGTCCATTCATAGAATGTATTTATAAAGATAACCTGGAAAAAGAAAAGAAATATTAAAATAAATAAAGAAAATATTGCTAAGTACTTAAATATTTTAGTAGCAAGACTATTTTTCATCATCAAATTTATATCCTATACCTCTAACAGTAATAATTAAATCTCTATATCTACCTAAATTATTTCTAAGCATCTTTATATGCGTATCAACAGTTCTATCATCTCCATAAAAGTCATAACCCCATATTTTATTTAAGAGTTGTTCTCTTGAGATAGCGATTCTTTTATTATGAATAAAGTATTTTAGTATCTCAAACTCTTTAGGAGTAACACTAACTTCTTTATCATCTATTCTAATAGTATGTTCTAAGAAATTAACAACTAACTTATCATAAGAATAACTATCAACATCACCTTTAGTCCTCTTTAATATCGCTTTTACTCTAGCCATTAATTCTCTTGGAGAGAAAGGTTTACATAAATAGTCGTCAATCCCTCTATCAAAGCCTTCTAGTTTATCAACTTCATCATCTCTAGCGGAAAGAATAATAGTAGGAATCTTTTTTTCTTTAGGAATACTATTAAGTAAAGTAAAACCATCCATAATAGGCATCATAATATCTAAAATCATTAAATCAAACTTATTATTATTTAATAATTCTAAGGCTTTAACACCAGAGTCTGCTTCCATAACTTCATAACCTTCTAAAGTGGCATATTCTCTAATAACTTCTCTAATATTTTTCTCATCATCGACAATTAGAATCTTTACTTTCTGCAAAGTCATCACCTCTTTGGCATATATTATATCATAAGTAAAAGGTGATTAAATGAAAAATATTAAAAGTATAGTAAAGAATATAAAGTTTAATAGTACAGTTTTAGGACTAATAAGTGGAGCCTATACAGTTAATACTTTGTATAATGTAAATATAGTAGAAAATGGTATTTCTCTTAATAATAAGGAAGAATTCTATGCAACTAGTCTTATATATGGAGTCTTAATGGCAAGATTTATTTATGCTAATCATAAAGAGGGGAAAAAGTTAGAAAGTGATAAAGTGAAAAGAATAAAATAAAAAGCCTCTATTCCTCCTACTAAGCCTTTTGACGTACTAAACGTGAAGATTCGGATAGAACAGAGTTCTTATACAGTGATTATATCATTTCTGATGATGACTATCAATCTAATACAATTCAGACTTGTAACTTTTTATGAATGATATTTAAAAATTTTGAGGACTTAAATTATTAATCACTACGCTGTTATGCTGTTATATAGAAAAATATAATGTTAAGTGATTTCACTTCGCAAAAAGCATTTTTTTCTGATTTTGCGAAGTGAATTTATTTTTTTAGGCATGTTTTAACTTGATATAAGTTATAGAAAGTTGTAAATATTACATTAAGACTCGTTGAGAAGATAAGCCCCCACATACCTATTTTTAATAAAGAGAAAATAAGTAGGAAGATAGTTCTAATTAAGGTACCTATAATAGTTGCCTTAAGACCTAACTTAGTTAAGCCCATGGCATCTAAACAGGCAGAAAGCGGTGCCTGTATATATTGTAAAATACAAATAGGAGAAAGAAACCTCATATAGGCGACTCCTTCATGAGTATTATAAATTAAACTTAAGAAGAACTCTGGGAAAATAGCAAGAAGAGTAGAAGCAGGAACTCCTATTAAAAGAGAAATACCAATCGCTTGCTTTAACTTTTTCTTAGCATAATCATAATGCTTACTACTAGTCGCTTTTGATATAACAGGTAGCAAGGCTTGACTTATTGCCATTGTAAAGAAAGATGGTAGAAGTAAAAGAGGCATAACAAAGCCACTGATAACACCATACTCAGTTACAATAAAGTTAGAACTGCATCCGACATAGGTTAAGGCATTTGTTAATATTATAGGCTCTAGAAAATAACCAAAAGAACCAATAAGACGACTTGCAGTTGATGGGATACTTATATTCATCGCTTCTTTTGCATATCCCTTATTAAAGGCAAGGTCCTGTTTTTTAATTGTTAAATTCTTAGGTAAGAAGAAAAATAAAACTAAAATAGATGATAATTCACTAATAATATTAGTTAAAATAACAAAAGTAACTGCTACTTCTAAGCCCTTACTAATAAAGATAGGAACTCCTATAATAATTAAAATAAGTCTTATAATATCTTCTAAGACATTAGATGTAACGTGTGGAAGCATTTGTTGTTTACCAAAGAAATAACTTCTTAAAATACTAGAAGTACTAGTTAAAGGTAATACTACACATATTGCAAGAATAGGTAAAAGAGCCCTTTTTTCATGTAAAAAGTTAAAAGCAAGAGTAGGTGCAATGACGATAACAAAAGAAATTATTATAATATTAATTATTAAGGAAATAGGAAGTAGAGAAAAAAGAAGCTTTTTATTATTTTTAGACTCTTCTGCGATAAGCTTTGATAATGCCGTAGGAATACCAAATTGACATAGACCAATTAATAGAGAAAAAGTAGGTAGGACTAACATATAAAGTCCAATACCCTCACTTCCCATTAATCTACTCATAACTATCTTTATAATCATCCCTAAAGCTTTAGTTAAGAAACCACCAATTATTAAAATAATCGTTGATTTTATAAAAGTCTCTTTTCTCATAGACCCACCTCTAATTATAATATATGACTGTAAAACTTAAAAAATATGTAAAAATATGTTCGTAAAGTTATGTAAATCTCATCTGTAAAATTAATGTATTTTTTCTGTAAAATTTTATGTAACTACTTTTTTAATATTTAAGACTATGCTACACTTGAATTATCAATCGTAGTAAAGAGGTGTCGATTAATGGAAAATGTAATAGATTTTTTAGCAACTAAGGAGGTTTTAATAGTTCTAGCAATTATTGGACTTATTTTATTTGTATATTTTATTCTTTGGTTTCATGAATTTATGAAGAAGCATGAAGAGAAAAAGAAGTTACAAAATAATACAATGCAACTTAATAAGTTAGTGGAAGAAGTTGCTAAAGCAAGAAAAGAAGAAACATCTAATGTAACTCCTATTACTAAAGAAGAACCTAAAAAAGAAGAGGTTAAAGAAGCAAAGATAGAAGTTCCTCTAGTTAATAACACTACTGTAGTTACACCTACTGTTGTTCCTCTAGTAAAGGAAGAAAAAACAGAAATAAAAGAACCTACTCCTGATGTTGTTATTGAAAGTGTTGTCTCTAGTCCTATAGAAGTAGAACCAGTAGTTGTAAGTGTTAAGGAAAATCCTGTTAATACAAATGATAGTATTATGTTAAATGATAAGTTTGAAGAAAAAGTAGAAGTAGTAGAGCCTACTGTTATTACACCAGTTGATGTTCCTAAGAATGAAGAAGAAGTAATTAAATATAAAGATGAAGTTTATACTGAAAGTGAAGCGAAAGCGGAACTTGAAAGAATTACTGAAGAGTTAAAGAAACTTGAAAATGAAGATAAGAGTGAAAATATTGAACTTACTAAATTTGAGGAAGAACAAGAAGAAAATGCTATTATTAGTTTAGATGAACTAATCGCTAAAGGTAAAACTATCACAGAACAAAATGAAATAACACAATATCAAGATGATGGTAATGAGCCCATAAGTATAAAGGAACTAGAGGAGCGATATAGAAAAGAAAAAGAACAAGTAGAAGTATTAGAAGTAGAAGAAGAACCTAAGACTGAAAAACCAAAAATTTCTATTGATGACTTCTTAAGTGCTAAAGAAAAAGTACCAAGTATAAATGAAGCTTACACTGAAAAGAAAAGTACATATCATCCAAGTCCTATTATTAGTCCTATCTATGGTATTGAAGAAGAACCAGTTAGAAAGAATACTACATTAGAACTTGAAAATACTACTAATTTACAAAAGTTTGATGAAGAGATTAGAAAGACTAATGAGTTTTTATCTAAGTTAAAAGAGTTACAACAGAAGTTAGATTAAAAAAATAAAAAAGTATGAATTTTGTAAATTGGCCTTAAATTTGGGGCCAATTTTTAATTTTCTCTAGAGGAATTTACTAAATTGAAGTTCGTTTTTCCTTGAATTTTAAAAATTGTCTCTTTGCATTAATTATCTCCTTATGTTAGAGTGTTTACTAAAACGAAAGGAGGTAATTATTATTAATGCTTTAGTAGAAAAAGAAGATATAGAAATAGAAAATATAATCTATGAAATAAGAGGAAAACAAGTAATGTTAGTCAGTGACATCGCTAAAATTTATAATACTGAGACAAAGATAGTTAATCAGACAATTAAAAGAAATATAGAGCGATTTCCAGAAGATTTTTGTTTTCAATTAACAGATTTAGAGTGGGCAAGTTTGAGGTCACAAATTGTGACCTCAAAAAATAATAGTAATAAAATAACTCGTGGTGGTATTAGATATTTGCCTTATGTCTTAACAGAACATGGTATTATAATGCTATCTGGACTTTTAAACAGTGATATTGCAATAGAAATGAATATTAGAATTATTAATGCATTTGTAAAAATGAGAAAATATATTTCAAGTGATTTAATGGAACATAGAAAAATGTTAATTAATCATGAAAATAGACTTACTTTAATAGAAAATACCTTTGATAATTTTAAAGAAAAAAATAATCATTTATTTTTTGAAGGCCAGATTTATGATGCTTATTCTCTTATGCTAAACATATTTGATAAATCTAAAGAAAGTATCATTATAATAGATAATTATATTTGTGCTTATTGTGATTTTTGTAAGGTGTTTTATAATAAGAAATTA
>CAMMKE010000007.1 GCA_946497375.1 uncultured Mycoplasmatota bacterium | reverse complement strand
ATAAAAAACTACTTACTAAACCTATGGTAATAATTGCAAATAAAATGGATATTGAGGGAAGTAGAGATAACTTAGATAAATTTAAAGAAAAAGTTAAAGATAAGAAAATCTTTGAAGTAACTGCCTTAACTAGTGAAGGACTTAGTGAAGTAGTAGATTACTTAAGTGATTTATTAGATACTATCAAGGAAGAGAATCTTTATGAAGATGATGCCTTTGAATCTCATGTTTTATATAAATTTAAAGAAGAGAAACCTTTTACTATCGAAAAAGAGGGTAGTGACTTTGTAATTAAAGGAGAAAAAGTAGAAAAACTATTTAGAATGACTAAATTTACTGATGAAGGTATTAAAAGATTTAGTAATAAATTAAGAAAAATGGGTATCGATGAAGAACTTGAGAAGATGGGGGCAACTGATGGGGATATGGTTAGAATATTAGATTTTTACTTTGAGTATCGTAAATAATGAAAGACATAAATAGATTATTAAATCCTAATAAGAGATTTTTAGAATATAGGGATTATCTAATAGATTTAATCGCTAGTTCCTATCATAAAAGTTTTAAAGACTTAATCGCTACAAGAATTAAAGATGCTTTATACTTCTTTGATTCAACTCCTGATGTTACTTATGAAACAATAAAAAAGTTAGATAGTAGTTTAGATAATTTAAAATATTATAAATCATTAATGGATGACTATATGAGTAAAGGAGAAAAGTTACAAGCTGAAATAGATGATTATACTCTTAGATATTTAAAAGAACTGTTAAATATTAGTGATGATGTATTTGATAAAAATAAAGAAGTTATTCTAGGACTTAGATTTGATGCTTTTGATAAAAAATATAAAAAATATTTAATTTATGATAATGAAGTAAAAGACTTGCTTTTAGAATTACAACAAGATTATATAGATACTTGTAAAATGATAGGAATTGTCCCCTTATTGGATGAAAAAAAACTAGATGATTGTATAGACTTTTTAAAAAGACAAGAGAAAGTATTAGAGAGAAATGTTATAAAAAGCTCTATCTTTGGTAAAAATATCTTAGATAGATTAGGGGATATACCTTTTTATAAGAAAATACTTCTTGCAAGAAAGATAGTTTATTTTGAAGAAGATTTTGATAGTGATGTAACTGCTATTACATCACTATCTAAAGAGTATTCTAAGACTTTTATTTCATTTCCACTTTTAAAAAAATATCATGATAGATGTCTTGATATAAATCTTTTACATGAACTTATACATGTAAGTGAAATGGGTGATAAACATTGTAGTTTTATAATAAATAAAGATTATAGTATCTTTAATGAGTTTAGAACACAGGAAAAAGCGAGAAGTTTATTTAAAAGATTAAGGGAGGATAATATTTATATCTTTGATTTAGATGATAATAATAATATTTCTTATAAGAGTGCTTATGATTTATATCTATCTTTAGTTAATCCTTTATTAGATAATTATAGAGAACTATTTGATTATTCTGCAATTAATAATAGCATTTCTTATATTAATAATAATTTAGGAAAAGATAATTTTATAAATTATTGTATCTTTTTAACAAGTTTATATGAGAATGGTCTTAATATGCATGGGCAATCTTTTGATGGAGATACTATAAGTAAAAATAATGATTTTATTAACAAAATGAAAACATATTCAAAATAAAAAATGTATCTTAATGAACAAGATACATTTAGACTATCATTTACTTAGGAATACTTAGTAACGAATGGTGTAAATTAATTTGTACTTACTTTTGAGTAAGAAAGATTTCTTAATATTATCACTGATAATAATTATAATACTTTTAATAATATACAACTAAGAAAAACACTCTATTATTAGTATATTCAACCTGTTTTTTGGGGTAACATCCAAACGCAAACTAAGTACTCCTCATGTAAAGAAAATTTACATATTCATATTAGCATAAAGATTTAATTGCTTCAATAATTTTAATATAAAATTCATAAAAAATGTATCTTGTTCGCTTGTATTGAAGATACATTTGTGTTATTATTTACCTAGGAATACTTAGTTGTTTAGGTACTATCCCCCTAACTTATATTTTTATAATGTGAAAGGGGAACTGATAATATGAGAAAACTTGAAAAAATTCTATGTTATATCATATTTTCGCTTATTTTCGTAATAATAATCTTATTATTTATGTTAATAAAAATAGTACCTACTCCTTAGAGTGGTACTAACCAAACAATAATGGGGTAGTACCTAACAGCTCAAAGCTAGGTATTCCTCTTTTTTATAATATGTAAATTCTCTTTACATATTCATATTATCATAAATAATTAATTTTTTCAAGAGGGATGATGCTATGACTTTGACTATAGATAATGAAACTTATAATTTAGAGATAGTTAAGAAAAGTACTACTAAAAATATTTATATTAGAGTTAAAGATGATTTAACTATCTATGTTACTTGTAATACTTTAACTTCTAATAAAAAGATAATGAGTGTAATAGAAGAAAATTTAGATTCTATTAGAAAAATGATTAAAAAAGTTAAAGAAAAGATAAAATTTAATAGTGAATTTTACTTTTTAGGTAAAAAATATGATATTATATATACAGAGTTTTGTGACTTTAAATTAGGTGAGAATAAAGTTTTTATAAAAAGAGACTTTGATTTAGATAAATGGAAGAAGAAACAAGCTTTAGGTATTTTTAGTGAACATCTAGAAATGTGTTATAATAACTTTACAAGAAGTATTCCTCATCCTAAATTAAGACTTAGGAAGATGACTACTAGATGGGGAGTATGTAATGTTAAGACTCATGTTATTACATTAAATACAGAATTAATTACTAAAGATATAGGATGTCTTGATTATGTTATTTATCATGAGTTAAGTCACTTAATAGAAGCGAATCATTCTAAGAAGTTTTGGGCTATTGTAGAAGAGAACTGTCCTGATTATAAGAAGTGGAGAAAATTAACTAATAAATATGGAGAAGAGGAGTAGTATGGTTATAACTAGTTTAGATAATGAGAAAGTTAAGTACTATTATAAATTACAGAAGAAAAAGTATCGTGATCTTAATAATGAGTTTATAGTAGAAGGAGAACATTTAGTATTAGAAGCATATAAAGCTGGTGTTTTGAAAGAAATCCTATTAGAAGAAGGAGAGGTATTACCACTAGATGTAGAACAGATTGAAGTAAGTAGAGAAGTCTTAAAGAAAATAAGTAGTTTATCATCTCCTCCTAAGATGATAGGGTTATGCGAGAAGATAATAGATACGACAATAGGTAAGAGAATCTTAATATTAGATGAAATACAAGATCCTGGTAATATGGGTACTATTATTAGAAGTGCAGTTGCTTTCAATATAGATACTATCGTAATAGGAGATAATACTGTAGATGTTTATTCTCCTAAAGTAGTAAGAGCGACTCAAGGTATGATTTTTCATGTACCAATAGTCTTCTATTCCATAGATAAATTAATTCCTATCTTAAAGAAATTAAAAATACCAGTACTTGCAACTAATGTTAAGTATGGTGAAGAAGTAAAGAACTTATCTCAAGATGAAAAAGATGTCTTCGCTCTTATAATAGGTAATGAAGGTAATGGTGTTAATCCTAAGTATTTAGAACAAAGTGATAAATTTATCTATATACCAATGAATGATGTAGTAGAAAGCCTTAATGTAGGGGTTGCAACTTCTATAATACTTTATGAAATGGATGAATCTAATGAATAAATTATATATAGGTAAAATAGTTAATACCCATGGTATTAAAGGTGAACTTAGGATTAAAGATAACTTAACTACTAAACAAAGAAATGAAATATTTAAAATAGGAAGTAATTTAATTATAGAAGATAAATCTTATAAAATAACTAGTTATAGAGTCCATAAAAACTACGATATGGTTACATTCGAAGGCTTTAATAATATAAATGAAGTATTATTCTTGAAGGGTAAGAAAGTATATAAATCTAAGGATGAGATTAATCTTAATAATGAAGATGTCTTAGATAGTGAACTTATAACTTATAAAGTTAAAACTACTGATAATATAGAGGGTAAGATTCTTGATATAGAAGAGACTGGTAATAATTATAAGATACTTAGATTATTAATAAATAATAGAGAAACGTTAGTTCCTTATCATAGAGATTTTGTAAAAATAGATAGTAATAAAAAAGAAGTTATAGTTAAACTTCTATAGGAGGAAGTTATGAAGATAGATGTATTAACCTTATTTCCTGATATGTTTAATGGTGTATTTGATGAATCTATTATTAAAAGAGCACTTAATAATGGTCTAGTAGAAATTAATGTCCATAATATTAGAGATTATAGTAATGACGCTCATAAAAAAGTAGATGATACTCCTTATGGAGGAGGAGCAGGGATGGTTTTAATGTGTCAACCTATATTTGATGCCGTTAAAGCCTTAAGAAGTGATAATTCTAAAGTAATATTATTAACTCCTAGTGGTAAGTTATATAAGCAGTCTATGGCTTTAGATTTGTCTTTAGAAAAACACCTTATTATTATATGCGGTCATTATGAAGGCTTTGATGAGAGAATTAAGACTATTTGTGATATGGAACTATCTATTGGCGATTATATCTTAACAGGAGGAGAGATACCTGCTATGGTCTTGATAGATTCTATTACAAGACTTATAGATGGTGTTATAAGAAAAGAAAGTTATCTTAATGAATCATTTACTGATAATTTACTAGATTATCCAACTTATACTAAGCCTAGAGTTTATGATGGATTAGTTGTACCTGATGTCTTAGTTAATGGAGACCATGCTAAGATAGATAAATGGAGAAGGGAACAACAAATAGAGATTACAAAGGGGAATAGACCTGACTTATTAAAAGGAGATGATTCATGTGAATAATTATTTAGTTATAGAAAAGAGTTTTACTTATAATGGAGATTTAACTTTAGGAAAAGAATTAACTATTAAGTCTCATGATAATAAAGTATTTATCTATAATTTAGAAATACAAAAAGTCTTTATTAGTAATAAAGTCTATAAGAAATATTTAAAACTTTTAAAGATGGTAAACTTTTATTTAACAAGTGATGATGATACAGGTACTGCCTATCATGAAGCTTTAAATGAAATAGAGAAATTTAGACAACTTGTAAAAAATAAATATAGAGCCTATCTCCTTGATAAAACTTTAAAAGAAATGTCTTTAGAGTTACAAAAAAAGATTATGGATGCTAAGAAGAGATTAATATTTGTAGAGACAAAGAGTTATGATTATACAAATGAGAATAGAAGAAGTAAATAACTTGTAGAAGGGTAGTGTTTACATGAAGATAGAATATAATTTAATTAAAACTGAAAAGAATACTAAAGCAAGACTTGGTACAATTAAAACTAATTATGGTACAGTAGAAACTCCTATGTTTATGCCTGTAGGGACTAAAGCGACTGTAAAGGGATTAAGTCCTGAAGAAGTTAAAGAAACAGGTGCAGGTATTGTTCTTGCTAATACTTATCATTTATGGTTAAGACCAGGAGAGGATATTATAGAAAAAGCTGGTGGACTTCATAAATTTATGAATTATGATGGACCTATCCTTACTGATAGTGGTGGCTTTCAAGTCTTTTCTCTTGCCAAAAACAAAAAGAAAGACATTACTGAAGAAGGGGTTCACTTTAAAAGCCATATCGATGGTAAAGAATTATTTTTAACTCCTGAAAAATCAATTGAAATTCAAAACAAATTAGATAGTGACATTGCAATGAGTTTTGATGAATGTCCTCCCGCTAGTGCAGATTATAATTATTTAAAAAATAGTGTAGAACGTACTATTAGATGGGCAAAAAGAGGTAAAGCTGTCCATAATAATCCTAGACAAGCTTTGTTTGGAATAGTCCAAGGTGGTGCTCATGAAGACTTAAGAAAATTTTCTGCAACAGAGACAGTTAAATTAGACTTTGATGGTTATAGTATTGGTGGAGTCGCTAATGATGGTGAATCTAAAGAAGATATGTATAAAGCGATAGATTATTCTATTCCTTACTTACCAGAAGATAAAGTAAGATACCTAATGGGAGTAGGAGAACCTATTGATATAATAGAAGGAGTAATTAGAGGGGTAGATATATTTGATTGTGTCTTACCAACAAGAATTGCAAGACATGGACAAGCCTTTACAAGAAATGGTAAAATTAATTTAAATAATGCTAAATATAAAGAAGACTTTACACCTATAGAAGATTCTTGTGACTGTTATGCTTGTAAACATTATACTAAATCATATATTAGACATTTACTTAATACAGGAGAAATGTTAGGAGGTAGACTTTTATCTATTCATAATATTAGATTTTTAATTAGATTAACTGAAGAATTAAGAGAAGTGATAAAAGAAGATAGAATCTTAGAGTATAGAGAAGAATTTTTAGAAAAATATCAATAAATAAATCAGTTGTTTACGTCAAAACTCTTGACGTTTTTTCTTTTCTCCTTATATAATCTTTTTTAGAAAGAAGGATGTTTATGTTAATAATAGGTTCTCATGTAGGATATAAAAAAGATAGTGGTTTGGTTGGAAGTGTAGAAGAAGCTTTAAGTTATGGGGCGAATACTTTTATGTTTTATACCGGAGCTCCTCAAAATACTATTAGAAGTAGTATAGATTTAAATAATGTTAAAGAAGCTTATAAACTTATGGAAGATAATGGTATTGATAAAAATAATGTCATAGTTCATGCTCCCTATATTATTAATCTTGCTAATGGCGATGAAAACAAATTTAATTTTTCATGTAATTTTTTAAGTGAGGAGTTAAAACGTGTTAATACATTTGGCATGAAATATTTAGTCTTACATCCAGGAAGTCATGTAGGACAAGGAGTAGAAACTGGTATTTCTAACATTATTAAAGCTCTTAATCTCGTTTTAAATAAAGATAACAGTGATGTAATGATTTTACTTGAAACTATGGCAGGTAAGGGGAGTGAAGTAGGTAGAAACTTTAAAGAGATAAAAGCTATTATAGATGGAGTTACTAAGAAAGAGAGAATTGGTGTTTGTCTTGATACCTGTCACTTAAACGATGCTGGGTATAACCTAGCTAATTTTGATGAAGTGTTAGAAGATTTTGATAAAATTATTGGTATAAATAAAATTAAATGTATTCATATCAATGACAGTAAAAATATAATTAATTCCCATAAAGATAGACATGAAAATATAGGTAAAGGAACTATAGGTTTAGATACCTTAATGAAAGTGATCGATAATCCTAAATTAAAAGATGTTCCTAAAATATTAGAAACACCTTATATAGATGGAAAAGCTCCATATAAAGAAGAAATAAAACTTATTAGAGATAATTTTATGGATTTGTAGTTAATTGAATAGAGTTTATTCTAACTGTTTGGTCATTAGGACATTCAGCGGCATTTCCAGCTTTATCATAGACTGTTCCAGGAGATTGGTTTACCCATTCTCCTATTTCATTATATACTTTTGTTACATTATTTTCAGCACATCCACTATTACTATCTGTACATGTTCCAGTTAAAGTAACTGGGCTAGTAACAAAATTTGTATTACCACCACTATTAATACAAGTAGGAGGAGTTTTATCTACATAAACATCTACAGGACATTCAGTTTTGTTACCATTACTATCAGTAATAGTTATAGAACCAACTTCAGTTGTTTCAGTAAATACTTTAGTTACATCTTCACATTCATTATCATCTGTACATTTTATAGTAATTTCTCTATCCTCATTAGTCCAAGTAGTACTAGAGCCTATTATTTCTCCACAGACTGGAGGGGTTGTATCTGAAGTGTCTGTAACTTGACAAGTATTATTATCAATTTCTTGTCTATTATAGATGATTTCACCTTCTTTTAAGTCTCTACAACTTAAATTTATTGTATAGGTATCTTTGTTTTTTTCTTTTGTATATCTAATTTTAGCATTACTACAATCAATATTATCATCTGTAAAAGGTTTAATTAAATCAGAATTTAAAAGGTCTTGATAAGTAATGTCAACACAACCAAGCCAATTTTTAGCCCCTAATGGATTGATATCTTCTCCTTCTTTATTAACATAAATTTTAGCAGCTTCTACTAAACTATCAGCATAATATTCATATTGTTTTTTTTCGTTGTTATTTCTTAAAGCTCTAATAGATGGCATTACCATTATAAGTATTAATGACATAATTACTATTGTGGCAAGCAACTCGATTAAAGTAAAACCTTTTTTATCCATAAATTATCTCTCCTATGATAAATTATATCACAGTTTATCTTTTATAGGTAAGTATTCTTCAAATTCATAATAATAGTTGACACAGCATTATATATGTCGTCTCTAATATTTCCTCTTAAGTTAAGTAAAATACTATTATCTTTTAATAAAATGTTATAATTTTCTTTCAAAAAATTACAAATAACAATCGCTTCATCTTCAGTAGGATAAATATTTTTACTTTCTAAATATCCCATCACTAGATGAGGGTTTAAAATTTTTATATTATTTTTAATTATTCTTTCTATCAAAATTATCACCTTTAGTAATTTATATGTAGTAAATTTTAAATTATGTGATAAACTAGTAAAAGAAGGAGGGTTTTAGTTTATGAAAATAAAACAAAAAGTTAATAAAAAAAATATTAATAGAAAAGAAAGAAAATATACTGTAAACGGCTTAACTTATAAAAAAAGATTCTTGTTTTTAGGTGGAATTTTAGTCGTTTTATTTTTAGTAATTGCCCTTCGACTTTATCAGGTAATGTTAAGAGAACAAGCACATTATGAAGAAGAACTTGCTACACTCGCTACGCAAACTGTAGAAGGATCGAGTTCCCCACGAGGAAGAATACTAGATCGCAATGGCAAAGTAATAGTAGATAATAAAGCTGTTAAGACTATTTATTATAATAAAGATAATGATAGAGGAACTAAAGAAGAAATAGAACTAGCTTACAAAGTTTCAGCACATCTATCCTTAGATTATGATAAATTAACAGATAGAAATAAAAGAGAATTTTTTGTCGCTAAAAATAGTAGTAATATGAATGATAGAATTACGGAAGAAGAATGGGCAAAATATGAACAGAGAAAACTAGATAGTGATGATATTTATGAACTTAAAATAGAAAGAGTAACAGAAGAAGAACTTAATGCTTTTACAGAAGAAGATAATAAAGCAAGTTATTTATACTATTTAATGAATAAAGGCTATTCTTATGATGATAAAATTATTAAAGATGAAGATGTAACTGACGAAGAATATGCCTATATTGCAGAGAATAACGAGGATTTACCTGGTTTTAACACGAAACTTGGCTGGGAACGTGTTTATAATTATGGAGATACTTTTAGAACAATTTTAGGTAACATTGGTACTGTTCCTAGCGAAGAAAAAGATGAATATCTTGCCAAAGGTTATGCTTTAAATGATATAGTAGGTACTAGTTATATAGAAGAAGAGTATGAAGAATATTTAAGAGGGACAAAAGCAATTTATAAAACTGTTAATTCTCATGAACTTGAACTTGTTAGTGAAGGAAAAAGGGGCAACGATATAGTTCTAACTATTGATATAGATTTACAACAGCATTTAGAAGCTATATTGAATGAAGAAATACTTGCTACTAAGAGTCAAGCCAATACAGAGTACTATGATAGAAGCTATGCTGTGATACAGGATCCTAATACAGGAGAAATACTTGCAATGGCAGGCCGTCAAGCTGTGAGTGATGGCAATGGAGGCTATAAAACAGTAGATTGCACTACAGGTATTATGACTGATCCAATGACTAGTGGTTCAGTTGTTAAAGGTGCTAGTATGTTAGTAGGTTATAATACAGGAGCAATAACCCCAGGTGAGTATCAAGTAGATGAGTGTATAAAAATAGCAGGTACACCAAAGAAATGTTCTTGGAAAACCCTAGGAAGAATTAACGATATAGATGCCCTCGCTCTATCTAGTAATGTCTATCAGTTCAAAACAGCTATGAAAGTAGCAGGAGCAACTTATCAGTATAATAAACCCCTAATAATTAATGAAAGTGCTTTTGATACTTATAGAAATACTTTTAAAGAGTTTGGCCTAGGTGTGAAAACAGAAATTGATTTACCAGTTGAATCCTTAGGATATACTAGTAATAATAGAGCCCCTGGACTATTACTTGACTTTGTAATGGGTCAATTTGATACATATACGCCTATTCAGTTATCACAGTATATATCAACTTTTGCCAATGGTGGTAGTAGGTTACAACCTCATTTACTAAAAGAAGTACATGCGGCAACTGATGATGAGAGTTTAGGAGATGTAATATATTCTTTTGAACCTAATGTTTTAAATACAGTAAATACAAAACCAGAGTATTTAAATAGAGTTAAAGAAGGCTTTTATGCTGTTACTCATAAAAGTTATGGCTTAGGAAGAGAGTATATAGATGTTTCTCATGATCCATCTGGTAAAACAGGAACAAGTCAAAGTGCTAAAGATACAGATGGTGATGGAGTAAATGATACTGATACAGTATCTACAGCTTTTGTAGGTTATGCTCCATCAAGTAGTCCTAAGATGTCTATAACAGTAACAAGCCCTAACTCTACTTGGGAGAATCCAAGAAATAGTTATTCAACTTTAGTTACAAGAAGAATTAGTAGAAGAGCAAGTGATGCTTATTTCACTTTATATCCTTAGAATAATTTTCTTATTTAATAATAAAATTAAATAGAGGTGGTTCTTATTAAAAAGGTTATAGAAGTGATATTTGTATCATTACTTGTTCTTTTTTCTTTTTATTATACAGAAAAGGCCATTGGTCTTTTAGAATCTAACGATCCTCTTATGAAAGAGATAAAAGATAAAGGAAGTACCAAGGAAGAAGAAGCGATTAATGCTAAAGTAGAAGGAGATTATTTAATACCAGGATACAATGGTTTAGTTATAGATTTAGATAATAGTTTTACTAAGATGAAAGGTTATGGTAGTTATAATGATGCTCTATTAGTCTTTGAAGAAGTAGAACCTAATATATCTATAGATGATTATTATGATAAATATATAAGTAGTGGTAATGGTATAAGTACAAACATTGCTTTAGTCTTTGCTGTTGATACTAATAGTTATACTGATAATGTTTTAAATATTTTAAAGGAGATGGGAGTAGTAGGGACATTTTTTATAGATGGTAAATTTACTGATAGTAATACATCTTTTGTAACTAATGCCGTTATTAATTCTAATGAAGTAGAAGTACTTAGTTATGATAAAGCATACGATGAACTATTATTTAAAACATCTATTGATAAAATAAAAACCCTTACTAGTACTACGCCAAAATACTGTTATGCAACTTATGATAACGAAGAAGTATTAAATTTATGTAGTAAGTTATCTATGCATACTATTATACCGACTTTAAAACTTGATAATAATATTTATAGTAATCTCAAAGGTAACTTAAGAAGTGGTAGTATTATAAGTGTTAAATTAACTGAATCTAATGTATCTGAATTAAAAGTATTAATAAACTATATTAAACAAAGAGGTTTTACTTTAGTAACACTTGATACTCTTTTAAATGAAGCGAGAAGTGAAAAATAAGGAAGGGCATACTAACTCTTCCTTAAACTGTTTCTAATATTAAATTTTCATATTCCTTACATTTTTCTTCTAATAGTTTAAAATTACAACATCTTTTTCTTAATCTGCTAGATAAATACCCATTATCGTAACGTAATCTAAATTGTTTCACTTTAGATAATAATTTATACTTATGTCTATTTAAATAATTAGTTTGATTTAATATTAAGTTTCTGTACTTTTCATCTTTTACTTGAGGAAGTACTTCGGTTAAACAATGAGTAGGAGCAGAAATCATATTATTAATATTAACTATTCCCCAAATTCCATCATTGATTTTAAATATATCTAGAGCATTTTCATTCATTGTTATATGTTTTTGTTTTGGGCTAGATAAAGGTGCAAAATAATTAATCCCATTATATTCATATACAACACCAATATATGGTCTTGTATGAGTCTTATTATATGGTACTATCTTATAAATTTTCTTAAATATTTAATGTGATTTTCATCAATATAGTATATTTTAAGTGTTTTAATAAATAATCACCCTTACGTAATAAAAGAAAAGGACGACTTTCTAAATGAAAATCGCCTATGTTTTTAGCTCCCTACTATGGCAAGGAAATTCCGACTTTTGTAATTATATGAGGTACCACTCATTTAATACATTTAAAGTATATCATATGTTTATGTTGCTGTAAAGATTAAACGATACTTTTTTGTAACAATTAATCTCTTGCTAAAATTAATTATTTATGATAATATGAATATGTAAAGAAAATTTACATATTATAAAAAAGAGGAATACCTAGTTTGCGATTTGGGTGTTACCTCAAAAAAAGTTTTTTTGATAGACACCCTAATTACAAAGTTGTAATAGGGCGTTTTACTATCTATAAATAATCAGAAGTATAATTATTATTACTAATGATGCGATTAGAAAATCTTTTTTACTCATAGACATTTCCCCTTTCTAACCCCCTATTTAATAAAGTGAAAGAAAGAGGTAAAACACCCATACTAGGTATTCCTAGTAAATATAATAGCATATCTGATATAATTAATCAATCGAACAAGATACATTTTTTTATAGAAATTATGTTTTATTATAAAAATAATTTGACATCTTTCTATTTTGTAGTAAAATAATAATTGTAAATACGTTATTAGTTAGGGACTTGGTAAAAGAATCCTTTTAATCTTAGAGACTTAACGGTTGGTGAAAGTTAAGAAAAGCTCTTTTATTACTACCTTAATGAGTAGAGTTATGCAAAGTAATTCCGGTTAGTGCCGTTATCTAAATTAAGTTAAAAAAGGATGGTATCGTGTAGTGTAGGGCACTCCTAGTGGTATCATCCTTTTTATTATATAGGAGGGCTTATGAAGAAAAGTAAAAAAGTACTAGTTAATATAAGGAAGTTTATGGAGTGTTATTTGGAAGAACCTTATGAAAGAACTTTAACTAGAAAACAAAGAAGAGCGATGGAAGAGTTGGATGTTAAGGAGAAGTTAGGTATTCCTATATCTAAAAAAGATAAAAAGAAACTAAAGAAAATAACTAGATTTGTTTTAACCCATAAAGGAATGATGGGTTATTTATGCGAACATAATTTACCTATTCCAAAAAGAGTTAGTTTTGAAGAAGCAGAAAGGCAAGATTATGATGGTGAAAAGTATATTTATGTTATAGATGAAACAGGTAGGGTTATACCTTATAAAAATCCTAAGCTTTTTAGAGAAAGAAGTTTAGAATTGGAAGCTTTTTCTATGACAAGGACGAATCAAACATTAAGAAATAGGAAAAGAACAGCAGAGAGTATGGCGGTTGAATATAGAAATAATGGTGACAAAGAAAATTATGATTTGTCTATGAGAGTACTAATAGATACAAGAAATAGACTTTATCAAATATATTTAGAAACACAAGTAGGAAAAAATGAATTTCAAGATGATTGTCTTGAAGAATATGATGGACCTATCGAAAAGAATAATAGAAATGCTAAGCACGATAAAATTTATAGTTATGGAAGGAGAAAATAATTATGATAAATATAAAAGAAGATAAAAAATTAATGCCACTAAATCATTCTTGTGCACATTTACTAGCAGAGGCAGTTAAGAAGTTATATCCTGAGGCAAAATTTTGGGTAGGACCTGTAATAGAAGATGGATTCTATTATGATATTGATTTAGGAGATAAGACTCTAACTGATGATGATTTACCTAAAATAGAAAAAGAGATGAAAAAAATTGCTAAAGGAAATAAAAAAATCATTCGTCATGAGTTAACTAGAGAAGAAGCTTTAGATAAATTTAAAGATGACCCTTATAAAATAGATTTAATTAATAATATGCCAGATGATGAGGTTATTACATGTTATACTCAAGGAGACTTTACTGACCTTTGTCGTGGCCCTCATGTAGAGTCAACAAAAGAGTTAAGACATTTTAAATTACTTAGAGTAAGTGGAGCATACTTTAAGGGAGACTCTAAAAATAAGATGTTACAACGTATCTATGGAGTATGTTATTATAATGAAGAAGACCTTAATAAACATCTAGAGATGTTAGAAGAAGCCAAAGAGCGCGATCACCGTAAATTAGGAAAAGAATTAGGTATCTTCATGTTTTCTGATTTAGTAGGTAAAGGACTTCCTATGTGGTTACCGAATGGTTTCTTTGTTAGACGTACACTAGTTGATTATATTACTAATAAAGAGTTAGAACATGGTTATAAACATGTAATGACACCATCACTTGGCAGTGTTGATTTATATAAGACTAGTGGACACTGGGACCATTACAAAGATGATATGTTTCCTGCTATGGAGTTAGATAATGAAGCATATGTCTTAAGACCTATGAACTGTCCTCATCATATGATGATGTATCAGAATTCTCTTCATTCCTATCGTGATTTACCACTACGTATTGCCGAGATTGCTAATGACTTTAGATATGAAGCAAGTGGAGCCTTATGTGGTATTGAAAGAACAAGAGCCTTTACCCAAAATGATTCCCATATATTCTGTACACCTGAACAAATTAAAGATGAATTTAAGGGTGTTATTGACTTAATACTTGATGTTTATAAAGACTTTGGCTTTAAAGATTATAGTTTTAGACTATCTTTAAGAGATAAAAATAATAAAGATAAATACTTTGGTAACGATGAGTTATGGGAGAAAAGTGAACAAGAACTAAGAGAAGTTCTAGAAGAAATCGGTGCAGAGTTCTATGAAGCAGAAGGTGAAGCAGCTTTCTATGGACCTAAACTTGATGTTCAAGTTAAAAGTGCCATTGGTCATGATGTAACCCTTTCAACTGTTCAATTAGATTATCAATTACCAGAGAAGTTTGAACTTACTTATATTGATAAAGATGGAAGTAAACAAAGACCAGTTGTTATTCATAGAGCTGTATTTGGTTCTCTTGATAGATTTATTGCTTTCCTACTTGAAGAGACTAAAGGTAATCTTCCTTTATGGTTAAGTCCAGTACAAGTTATCGTGATACCAGTATCTAGTGAATATCAGGGAGAATATGCTAATAAAGTTTATGAAGAGTTAAAGAAAAATGATATTAGAGTAGAGTTAGATAATCGTAATGAGAAGTTAGGTTATAGACTAAGAGAAGCGCAAACTAGAAAGATTAACTATACATTAATTCTTGGAGATAAAGAAAAAACTGATAATACTATAAGTTATAGAAGACATGGTGAAAAAGATACTACAACAGTAAGTATAGATGAGTTTATTAGTTTACTTAAAGATGAAATATCTACTAAAAAAATATAAAAAATAGTTAGTCCTAATCAAACTATAAAAGAAAAAGTTTATCTATTTAGAGAAATATAAACAGGGGGGAATTATGATTAATGATATAAAAATAATAACAGAAGATGATAATAAATATACAAGAGAATATCTAGCTAGTTATTTTCGTTTCATCGGTTTGTTTGTAAGTGATTGTAATACATATTATAAAGAAAGTTATAATGAATATGATAAAGTTATAACTGTTAATGATAATTTAGAGAAGATGGATAATAAAGAAAAAGAAACATATATAAATAAATTAATTAAAAGTTTTGATTTAGACAGAGAATATAAACAATCATTAGAGAAATTAATTAATATATATATTAATAATAATTTATATATGCTAATAGCAAATGCTCTATATTATGTTGATGTCGAAAAAACTTGTGCAAGACTATTTAAAGCAATAGAAAATATTGATGGTACTAATCGTTATTATACCTATTCGAGAAATTACCTTGCTATGTTAGTTAATAGTGTTTGCAAAAAAAATAATTATGATCTTGCTTTTGATACAAGAGAACTTATCTCTGATATAAATAATAATATTATATTTAAAAACAACGGAAAAAATATTGTCAATGCTAAGATATTACAAGGTAATATAGTTTCTCAAGATATAAGATTTCTTGATGATGAGATTCATTATTATAAAAGTGCTAAGGATAATTTAGGAGCTGATGTTGTTGGTAAAGCAAAATATATGGGATATTTATATTATAAAATTGGTTCCTCTTACTTTAGATATGGCAAATATGAAGAGCCAATATTATATTTTAAAAAATCCATTGAAGCAGATTTTAATTTCGCTGATTCTCATTATGCTCTAGGCTCCTGTTATGATAGAAAAGAAGATTATCCAAAGGCAATTGAATCATATAAACGTGCCGAACAATTATTAATTGATAAATATGATAATTTACATAAAAAAGATATCCTTTTTAAAACAGAAAAAGCTTTAGCAGGAGTATTTAAAAAAATTGTCGATAGTACTAATGCTATAAGTTATTATACAAAAATCATAAACTTTACTAAGATAAAAGATAATATTGTAGTAGATGATAAAGTAAGAGAAATAAAGGATGATAGTGATGCTTTATTTGAAATTGCTAAATTATACCAAAATATAGGTGATTATGATAAAGCGGATTATTATTGGGAAAGGGCAAATATAAAAAAATATACAAAGAGTTAAATCTTAATAACATTAAAGACTATGTAATAGTAAATGCTAAAGCCTGGCAAGAGACTTATAAGGGGATAGTTAATGATGAATTTCTAGAATTAATTAATACTAAAGAAAAAATTAATAATTCTATAGAAAGAATAAAAAAACATTAAATAATCCTTTTAATAAGTCTTTTCTTCTAAAAGTAGATAATAACTATGTAGGAATTATTAAAGTATGTAAATCTCGTGATATTAATTATAAAGATATAGGAGAATTACAGGCCTTATATTTACTTAATGAAGTTAAACATAGAGGATATGGTAGAATACTCTTTGAAAAAGCTTGTGATGAAGTTAAGAAAATGGGCTTTAATAGTATGATTGTTGGTTGTTTAAGTGATAATACTAATGCCAATAGTTTCTATAAACATATGGGTGGAGTATTAGTTTCTAATAGAAGCTTTAAATTACCTAATCAAACTATAAATGAAAATGTCTATTTATTTAGAGAAATATAAAAAAGATAGCTAGTCCTATAAATAAAATATAGGTCCATTGCTATCTTTTTTTGTCTCTTCATAACTTACATTATCGCTATAATTATTATTATCTATTTCTTCATTTCTTTCCTCATCATCATTACTATTAATAGCAGAAGCTACTCTAAAAAGAGTTCTTGCATTGCTAAGTAATGGTTTTACTTGATAAACAATAGGTATCGCTTGATTTATTATTCCAAGTGTTCTTTGGGTATTATTTAAAATATTATTCCAATTAATTCCTCTTCTTGGCATATAATTAGGCATACCCATATTATACTGATTGTACATAAAAACACTACCTTTCCCTTTACTTTAATATATGATTAATTTTTCCTACTTGTGAATATAAAAATAGAGTGATATAATTAGTTTAAGAATAAGGAGGAAGTGCTATGGAAATAATTGCAATGCCATTTATCTTTATATATCATGTAGTCCATTATATTCTACTTTCTCCTAAACGTATATTGGATTATGCATACAGTGGTGTGCTAGCTGTTATAGATAAATTAAGTAGAGGCGGGGTAAGCAAAAGAAAAGAAGCGAAAGCTAAAGAAGATTCAGCTATTTTAGAGGTTGAAAAAATGATGAGTGCGACAAAAGAAGCTTCCGTTCAAAGGATAACTATAAATAAAGAGCCTGAAATTTCTTTCCGTTATAAAGTAAGAGGTAGTAATGGTAAAATTATAAATGGTACTTTTGAAGGACCTAGTGCTGATGAGGTAAAGTTTTTTTTACAAAATGAAGGCTATGAAGTACTGGAAGTATCTCCTCGCAAGTTTTATGATATAGATATTAATATTGGCGGTAAGTTTAATGCAGCTGATCTTTCTTTTTCATTAACACAATTGTCTACTTATCTAAAAGCTGGTATTGCTTTAATAGATTCTGTTAGAATTCTTGAAAAACAAAGTGAGAAACCAGAACAGAGAAAAATTTATCAAAAGGTTGTTTATGAACTTTTGAAAGGAGAAAATTTATCCACTGCTATGGAAAGACAGAATGGTAAGTTTCCTACGCTTTTAGTTAATATGATTAAGACTGCTGAGCTAACTGGAGACTTAACATCTGTTTTAGATGATATGGCTGAATATTATACTTCCAAAGAAGAGACTAGAAAACAAATGGTATCAGCAATGACTTATCCTATAATAGTTTTATGTATTGCTATTGGAGTTATTATCTTTATTCTTGTTAGTATTGTTCCCCAATTTGTTGAGATGTATGAAGATAATGATGCAGACATACCCGGTATTACTATTTTTGTTATGAATGCCAGTGATTTTATTGTTAATTATTATTTTATTATTATAATAGGCTTGATTATATTTGTTGGTATATTTATATACCTATATAAGAAAAATAGAACGTTTAGAAAAAATGTTCAGTTAGTTGTTATGCATATACCAGTATTTAATAAAATCTTTATTTATAATGAAGTATATAATTTTACTAAGACTTTCGCTTCACTTTTAAATCATGGTGTTTTTATTACTGATAGTATGGAAGTTCTTTCTAAAATTACTAATAATGAAATTTATAAAGAGTTAATTGCTAAAACAATAATTAATCTTAATAAAGGTGCTAATATTTCAGAATCATTTAAAGGTAGTTGGGCTTTTCCTGTTGCTGCTTATGAAATGATTGTAACAGGAGAGAAGACAGGACAGCTAGGTTTAATGATGGAAAAAGTTGCTAATTATTATCAGGTTTTACATAAAAGCTTAGTTAAACAGATGCAAAGCTTTATTGAACCTTTAATGATAGCATTCTTAGCATTAATAGTTGGTACTATTCTTTTATCAATAGTTGTTCCAATGTTTGATATTTATGGAAAGATTCAGTAGGTGATTATATGGAAGTATTATATATTATTTGTTTCTTTATAATAGGCCTAGTCTTTGGGTCTTTCTTTTGTTGTGTAGGATTAAGATTATCTACTAATAAAAAGTTTATTAATGATAGAAGTATCTGTGATAGTTGTCATCATACTCTTGCTTGGTATGATTTAATACCAGTATTTTCTTATATAATATTAAAGGGAAGATGTAGATATTGCCATAAGAAGGTAAGTTTATTAAATCCCTTTATAGAAATAGTAACTGCTATTTTATTCGCTTTATCTTATTATAGTTTTGGTTTTTCACTAGACTTGGTTTTATCTTTATGTATAGTCAGTTTATCTATGATTATTTTTGCAAGTGATTTAACTTATATGATTATACCTGATGAAGTAATTATCTTTTTTAGTGTAGTTATTATAATATTAGAGTTCCTCTTAAAAGGATTTACTGGAGGACTTTTATCTATATTAAGTGGAGCATTACTTTTCTTTTTTATGTATTGTTTAATGAAACTAGGCAATGCTTTATTTAAAAAAGAATCTTTAGGTGGAGGAGATGTTAAATTATTCTTTGTTTTAGGACTTGTTATAGATCCTTTTTTAGGCCTTGTAACTATCTTTTTAGCATCCCTAATAGCATTACCAGTATCATTATACTTACTTTATAAAAATAAAGAACATATGATACCTTTTGGACCTTTTATCTTAATCGCTTTCCTTATTATTTTCTTTAGTAAAGTTACTACTAGTGATATTTTTGAATTTTTAACATTTATTTAAATTTATCATTGACGAACATTCTTTCTAATGTTAAGATAATAAGCATTAAAACATTTATATAAAAGTATGGCTTAGTAAAATAAGCTGAATTAGCAATATTAATTATTATATTAAGTTATTCGAAAAATTCGAATAGGTAAAAAATTCTTAATAATTGATATTAGTTTTAAGAAATATTATTTTTGCATTGCATAAGGAGAGATATATGAGTGAATTTGGAAATATAATTATTTATAAAGATGAAAATGGAAAAGAGAATATTGAAGTAAAAATAGAAGATGGTACTGTTTGGTTAAATCAAGCACAGTTAGTAAAATTATATAATTCTAGTAAATCTAATATTTCAGAACATATAAAGCATATATACGAAGAGGGGGAGCTAGAGGAAGAATCAACTGTTCGGAAATTCCGAACAGTTGCTACAAATGGTAAGACATATGATATGAAGTATTATAATCTTGATATGATAGTTGCTATAGGTTTTAGAGTTAAATCTGATATTGGAACTAATTTTAGAAAATGGGCAAATGATAAATTAAAAGAATATATGATTAAAGGGTTTGTACTTAATGATGAAAAATTAAAGAATAATGGTGAAAGTCCTTACTTTGAAGAATTGCTTGCTAGAATTCGTGATATTAGATCATCAGAAAAGGTTTTTTGGAGAAAAGTATTAGATATATATGCAACGGCAATTGATTATGATCCTAAAGATAAGATATCAATAGAGTTTTTTAAGACTGTTCAAAATAAAATGCATTATGCAACTCATGGACATACTGCGGCAGAGGTTATTTTTAATAGAGTTGACTCTTCAAAAGAAAATTTAGGACTTACTAATTTTAAAGGAGACTATCCAACAAAAAGTGAAACAGAAATTGCTAAAAATTATTTATCTGAAGAAGAATTAAATATTTTAAATAGGATGGTTTCTGCATATTTAGATGTAGCGGAGATTAATGCTTTAGATAGGCATCCAATGACAATGCAAGATTGGGTAAATGAGCTTGATTCATTTTTAAAAATGACTAGGAAGGATATTTTAAAAGGGAAAGGGACTATATCCCATGAGAAAGCATTAAAAAAAGCTCATGAAGAGTATGATAAGTATATGCAAAATCATTTAACTACTGCTGAACAAGATTATTTAGAAATGTTGAATAAAGAAATAGAAGAAATTAATAAATAATAATATATATTTGATTAATATTGGAAAAGAATAACAAAACCATACACAGTTCTCTGATTTTTGTGTATGACTTTGCTAAAAACAGGCTAGGGTGTTATAAATTGTTATATTTTAGAAATAAGTTAGATAAAAATAAATACTCTACTTATCAACTCAAAATAATATAAATTACTTAATTGTTTGATGAGTTAATTGAACTTAGTAAAAAAGTTTATATTTTATATAATAATTGCTAATAAATTATTTAAAATAAGCAGATTAAAAAGTAAGGATGTGAAACATATGAATACAGTTGCTAATTTAAAAGATATAGTTTTTTATCAGAATAAAACTGGTAATGTGAAAATAGAAGTATTATATGACAATGAAAACTTTTGGCTAACTCAAAAAAGTATGGCTGAGCTTTTTTCTGTTAAAGTAAATACTATAAATTATCATTTAAAAGAAGTATTTAATAGTGGAGAGTTAAAGGAAAGTTCAACTATTCGAAAAATTCGAATAGTTCAAAAAGAAGGAAGAAGAAATGTAAATAGGGAAGTAGATTTTTATAGCATAGATGCCATTATTGCCGTTGGTTATAGAGTTAATAGTTATGAAGCGACACAATTTAGAATTTGGGCAACTAATACTTTAAAAGAATATATAAAAAAAGGTTTTGTTGTAAATACAGAAATGCTTAAAAATGGCCCAAAATTTGGAAAAGATTATTTTGATGAGTTATTACTTAAAATTAAAGAAATTAGAGCCAGTGAGAGAAGATTTTATCAAAAAATAACAGATATTTTTAAAGAGTGTAGTTATGATTACGATAAAGATAGTGAGATTACTAAAGAATTTTATAAAAATGTTCAAAATAAATTGCATTATGCTATTACAGGTATGACTGCACCTGAGATTATTTATAATAGGGTTGATGCTAATAAAGATAATATGGGTTTACAGACTTGGAAAAATGCTCCTAAAGGTAAAATATTAGAAAGTGATGTTGTAATTGCTAAAAACTATTTAAGTAAAGAAGAGATAACTGAATTAAATAATTTAGTTTCAATGTACTTAGATTATGCAGAAAGGCAAGTTAAATTAGGGCATATTATTTCAATGAAAGAATGGAAAGAAAAATTAGAATTATTTTTACAACTAAATGAATATGACATTTTAAAAGATAATGGGAAAATAAAAAGAGAAATAGCAGATGCTTTAGCCTTAGGTGAATATGAAAAATATAGAGTAAAACAAGATCAAAACTATTTATCTGATTTTGATGAATTACTTGAATTCAGTAAAAAAGAAAGGATAAAAAACTAATATGAGAGATATAAATATTTTAGTTTTTGGAGATAGTATTACTTATGGTGCTTGGGATAAAGAAAAAGGTGGTTGGGTAAATCGCTTAAGATTAGCCTTAGAAAATGATGATAGCAATAATTATTACACTATCTTTAATTTAGGAATATCAGGCAATGTTACAGACAGTATTAAAAAAAGGTTTGATAATGAATGCAAAATAAGATTTGATAAGAATGATAATACAATAATTATTTTTTCTATAGGAATTAATGATACACAAAATATAAAAAATAAGTATAGAGTCTCACTTGAAACATTTAGAAACAATATCACTAATTTAATTAATAGTGCTAAAAAATATACTGATAATATCTTATTTATAGGACTTTTAAAAGTAGATGAATCTAAAGTAACACCTTTACCTTGGGATAAAGAAAAAAGTTATTTAAATACTAAAATTATTAATTTTGATAAAGAGTTAAAAAACATTTGTTTAGAAAATAATGTTGATTATTTATATATTTATGATTTGTTGGAAGTTGATGAACTTTTTGATGGTTTACATCCTAATAATGTAGGACATCAAAAAATTTGTGATAAAGTAAAAACTAAAATAAGTAAATATTTTTAATTTGAATACAAGAAGTTAGGAAGTGAAGTAATGAAGGTATGTGTTTATACATTAGGATGTAAAGTTAATACTTATGAAAGTGAATATATTATGTTAAAACTAATAGAAGCAGGTTATGATGTTGTAAATAATTTAGATGAAGATAGCAATGTCTATATAATTAATACTTGTACTGTAACAAATACTGCTGATATTAAAAGTAGAAAGATAATACATCGTATTAAGAGAAATAATCCTAATGCTTGTATTGTTGTACTTGGTTGTTATGCAGAAGATCATCCTGATGATTTTGGTGATGTAGATATTTATATTGGTAATAAAGATAAAAGTAAGATTATAGAACTACTTGATGAATTTTTTGCTAATAAAGAACCTATTAGAAGAGTAGGACTTGATAAAGATAGTTTTGAGGATATGTTTATAACGGATTTTAAAAATAGATGTAGAGCCTTTGTTAAAGTACAAGATGGTTGTGAGAACTTTTGTAGTTATTGTATTATTCCTTATGTTAGAGGAAAATGTAGAAGTAAAGATTTAAATACAGTAGTTAGGGAAGTTACTACATTAGTTAATAAAGGTTTTAAAGAAATAGTATTAACTGGTATTCATACAGGTCACTATGGAGTAGACCTTGATACTACTTTTGCCGACCTTTTAAATGCTTTAATTAAAATAGAGGGGTTAAAACGTCTTAGAATCTCTAGTATCGAAGTGACTGAGTTAAATAGTGATGTTTTAGATGTAATTAAAAATAGTAATATAATAGTAGATCACTTACATATTCCTTTACAAGCAGGTAGTGATAAAGTCTTAAAGCTAATGAATCGTAAATATGATTTAAAATACTTTGAAGATAAATTGAAAGAAATAAGAGAGATTAGACTTGATATATCTATAACTACTGATATAATTGTAGGTTTTCCTAATGAGAGTGAAGAAGACTTTTTAGAAACAATAGAAAATTCTCGTAAGTTTGTCTTTTCTAAAATCCATGTCTTTCCTTATTCTGATAGAAAAGGTACTGTGGCAAGTACTATGGATGGACATATAGATGGTAATATTAAGAAGGAAAGAGCAAGAAGACTTCTTGAAGTTTCTCATGAATTAGAAAGAGAATATGCTAATAAGTTTATTGATAAGACCTTGGAAGTTTTATTTGAAGAAGTTAAAGATGGTGTTAGTATAGGACATACTAGTAATTATTTAAAAGTTAAAGTAAAAGGAGATATTCCTTCTAATACTTTTAAAAATGTTAAGATTAAAAGCTATTTATTAGATAGTTTAATAGGAGAAGTAGATAATTAATTTTTATACGAGGAGGGATATCTTGAAAGAAAATAATTTTTTCATATACGAAACAGATAATAATGTTGAAGTAACAGCTATATTAGAAGATGAAAATATTTGGTTAACTCAAGAACAAATAAGTAAATTATATAATAAAGCAAAGTCAACAATTAATGAACATATAAAAAATATTTATTTAGAACATGAATTAGAAGAGAATAATACAATGAGAAAATTCGGAATTTCCGAATTTTCTACTAAACCTACTAATTATTATAATCTTGATATGATAATTGCAGTTGGATTTAGAGTAAAATCTAATGAAGGAACTAAATTTAGGATATGGGCTAATAAAAAACTAAAAGATTATTTAGTAAAAGGTTATAATATAAATGTTGAAAGATTTAAAAATAATGGGGCAGATCCTTATTTTGATGAGTTATTAGATAAAATTAGAGATATAAGAAGTAGTGAAAAAGTCTTTTGGAGAAAAATTCTTGATATTTATGCAACTTCTATTGATTATGATCCCAAGAAAGAAATAACTATTAATTTTTTTAAGACAGTGCACAATAAAATGCATTATGCTGTTTCTAATAATACTGCTGCAGAAATAGTATATAATAGAGTGGATAGTAATAAAGAAAATATTGGCCTTACAAATTTTAAGGGAGATACTCCAACAAGAAAAGAGACAGAAATTGCTAAGAATTATTTAAGTATGGAAGAATTACAAGTCTTAAATAGATTAGTATCTGCTTATTTAGATGTGGCAGAAATTAATGCTTTAAAAAGGAAAACAATGACAATGAAAGACTGGATAGGAGAACTTGATAGTTTTCTTACTATGACTCATAATGATATATTACATACTAAAGGGACTGTTTCACATGAAGAAGCTTTGAAAAAAGCTCATGAAGAGTATGATAAATATATGAAAAATCATTTAACAAAAGCTGAAAAGGATTATTTAGAAATAATGAATATTGATATCAAAGAAATTGAAACTAATAATTAATAGGAGAAGATATGAGTAAAGTAACAGGAAATTTTAAAAAGACAATTTTTAGAAGTAATACTAATAACTACTTAATAGGTTTATTTAAAGTAAAAGAGACTAGTTCTGATTTGGATAAATTTATTAATAAGACTATTACTATTACAGGTTATTTACCTGATT
This sequence comes from uncultured Mycoplasmatota bacterium, assembly GCA_946497375.1. The sequence continues at coordinate 2,975 of CAMMKE010000007.1, read as the reverse complement.
TAAATGAGATAGATACTTATGTATTAGAAGGTAATATTACAAATCACTCTAAGTATGGGGAACAGTTTGTTGTTAATTCTTTTGAGAGGATTATGCCAAAAGAGACTGATTCTATGGTTAGTGTTCTATCCAGTGATATGTTTAAAGGAATAGGTAAGAAGACTGCCGAAGCAATAGTTGAAATGTTTCACGAAGATACCTTTAATGTAATATTAGAAAATCCTAATAATTTATTATTAGTTAAAGGAGTTAGTGAAAAACAAGTAAGAGTGTTACATGAAGCTTTAAAGAATTATCAAGGTAGTTATGAGATAATCCTTAATCTATCTAAATTAGGTTTTTCTACTAGAGATAGTCTTAAAATATATAGTAAATTTAAAGAAAAAAGCTTTGATATTATAAATGATGATATCTATAAAGCTTATTACTATATAGATGATATTTATTTTAAGACTTGTGATTATATCTTTGAGAAAAATACTTTAGAAAAGTTAGATGTTAAAAGAATTAGAGCGGTGTTTATCTATATATTAAGAGAACTTACTAATGTTAGTGGCAATACTTACTTTTATTTAGATGAAGTTAGACCTTACTTTATTAGGATAATTGGTACTGATATAAGTGATGAATTATTATTAGAAGCCTTAAATAGTTTAATTAGTTTAGAGTTAATAGTAGTAAAAGAAGATAAAATCTATTTAAAAGAGTATTATGATGCGGAAATATTTATTGCAAGACGTCTAAGACTTCTAGCTCACGAAAAGACTGAGACTTTAAAGAATTATAAAGATGTCTTAAAAGAAATAGAGTTTAAAAATAATATTATTTATAATGAAGAACAAGAGAGTGCTATTAGAGAAGCTTTAACTAATAAGTGTCTTATTATTACAGGAGGACCAGGAACAGGGAAAACAACTATTATTAAGGGTATTATAGACTTATATCAAGCCTTAAATAAATATAAGACTAAAGACTTAATGGAAAAACTTGTTTTACTTGCCCCAACAGGACGTGCTAGTAAAAGAATGAGTGAAGTTACTAATCTATCTGCATCTACCATTCATAGATTCTTAAAATGGAATAAAGATACTAATAAGTTCCAAGTTAATGAGTATAATAAAAGTAAAGCAGAATTTGTTATTATCGATGAATCTAGTATGTTAGATACTCTATTACTTTGTAATTTATTAAAAGGATTATCTACTAATACTAAGATAGTCTTTGTAGGAGATGCTAATCAGTTACCTAGTGTAGGAGCAGGGAATGTTTTACATGATATGTTAGAAAGTGAAGAGATTAAAACTATTAGATTAAAAAATCTTTATAGACAAGGAAAAGACTCTAATATCATAACCTTTGCTCATGATATTAATGAAGGTGTACTTAATAGAGATATCTTTAATATGGGAGAGGATTTACAGTTTATTAAATGTCCTGATAATAAAGTATTAGATGCTATAAAACAAGAAGTGTCTAAAATTAAAAATACTGACTATCAAGTACTTGCACCTATGTATAAAACTATTAATGGAATAGATAATATTAATAACTCTTTACAAGAGTTGTTAAATCCTAAAAAATCTACTAAAAAAGAGATATCTATTAGTAATGTAGTTTATAGAGAAAGTGATAAAGTAATAGAACTTACTAATATGCCAGATGATAATGTTTTTAATGGAGATATTGGTACTATTAGTAGAATAAAACTTAGGCCTAAAAAAGAAGTTTATATAGATTATGATGATAATACTGTAAAGTATACTCCTAATATTTTTAATAACTTTTCTTTAGCTTATGCTATATCTATACATAAGAGTCAGGGAAGTGAGTTTAAGACTATAATTATGCCTATAGTAAAAGGATTTCATAAGATGTTATATAGAAAACTTATTTATACAGGAGTTACTAGAAGTAAAGATAAACTTATATTAATAGGGGATATTAAAGCATTAGAGTATGCTATTAATAATACAAGTGAACAAAAAAGAAGAACTAGTTTAGATTATTATTTAAAAAATGGTATAATTTAAAAAATTGAATCCATAATACTTGTAGGAGGAATTAATTATGGATAAGAAAAAAATGATGATAACAGCAGGAGTTATGGCTGGAGTTGGTTATGGAATGTATAGATACTTTAAGAAAAACCCAGTCAAACTTAATATGATGAAACAAAAAATGAAAAATATTGGCAATGCTGTTAATAATTTTGAAGATGAGATGATGATGTAAAGTTGTCATCTTTTTGATTGTTATAATATTGATATTGTGATAAAATTTAAATAAAGGTAAGGTGTTCATGAATGAAAAAAGCGATTAAAAATAATAAAAAGATTATTATAATAGCAACAGCTATTATAATATTATTATTACTAGGAATAGCCTTTGCTTATTTAGTAACTACATTACATGGAGAAAAAGAATATATAGTAAGAGCAGGTTCTTTAGGGTTAAAGCTTGAAGAAAGTAATGAATTAACTTTAGAAAAATTAATACCTATAGAAGACTCCGAAGGAATGAGTTTAGATGGCTTTAATTTTAGTTTAGTAAACAATGGAAATATAGAAACAGATTATACTATTTATTTGGATGATATTCCATTAGATGAAGGTGAAACTAGAATGCCAGATTCTGCAATAAGATATAGTTTAACTAGAGATAATGTTGTAGGAAATGCAGATGATTTAACTAATATGGGAACTAATCCTAATAGAGTAGTAGATACAGGTACGATAGAACCAGATCAAACTATTAATTATACATTAAAAATATGGATAGATTATGATGCTACTACAGAGGAGGCAAGTGGAAAGACCTTTAAAGGAAAATTAAGAGTAGTTGCAAAACAATCAGTTGGAGAAAAGGCTAGTACGGTATTACTTGAAAATATACCAAAAGAAAATCAATATGATGATGAAACAGATACCTTTATAACAGTTTCTACAATACTCTAGGTAGTTTAGATGAAATAATTA
>CAMMKE010000006.1 GCA_946497375.1 uncultured Mycoplasmatota bacterium | reverse complement strand
CAACTACAAGAAAAGGCAAACCCCTTTATTTTCTAATAATTACGATTTTATCCTGATCTTGAGGAGGTGTTAACATAATAGGTACTCCACCAGCTTTAATAATCGCTCTTCTTGTACTTTCCATACAGTACTCTACTGGTGTACCATTTTCATTAACACCACTTCTAGTTAAAATACCAATAATAGGGCCCATTAGAATTTAATCCTCTCTTCAATATAAGGAATAACTTCTTCTAGTTTTAATGTTACTTGTTCCATAGTGTCTCTATCTCTAATAGTAACAGTACCATTATCTATTGTATTATCATCAACTGTTAAACTAAAAGGTGTTCCAATTGCATCACTTCTTCTATATCTTTTACCGATAGAACCAGCTTCATCATAACTAACAGAAAACTCTTTAGATAACATTTTATAAACATCTATTGCCTTCTCACTATGTCTTTTCTTAATTAAAGGTAATATTGCAACTTTATAAGGAGCTAGATAAGGATGTAGTTTTAATACTTCTCTTTCACTACCATCTTCTAGACTCTCTTTATTATAAGCATCACAAAGAATACTAAGCATAAGTCTATCAACACCAACACTAGGTTCAATTACATAAGGAATATATTTCTCATTAGTAGTAGGATCTAAATATTCAAGACTTTCCCCAGATACTTTTTGATGGCTAGATAAATCATAATCAGTACGACTAGCAATTCCCCATAACTCTCCAAAACCAAAAGGAAAATTATATTCAATATCAGTAGTAGCATTACTATAATGACTTAACTCTTCTTTTTTATGATCTCTAAGTCTTAAATTATCTTTATTAATGCCAAGGCTTAATAAGAAGTTATAACAATACTCTTTATAGTATTTATGCCAATCTAACTCCGTTCCAGGTTTACAGAAAAATTCAAGTTCCATTTGTTCAAACTCTCTTGTTCTAAAGATAAAGTTACCAGGTGTTATTTCATTTCTAAAGCTCTTACCAATTTGTCCAATTCCGAAAGGAATCTTAAGTCTCATACTCCTCCATACATTTAAAAAGTCAACAAATATACCTTGAGCAGTTTCAGGTCTTAAATAGATTGTACTCTTACTATCTTCAGTAACACCTTGAAAAGTCTTAAACATTAAATTAAACTCTCTGATATCAGTATAATCCATCGCTCCACAGTTAGGACAAACTATATTATGATCTTTAATATATTTCATCAATTCTTCATGGTTCATTCCCCCAGCATCTTCTACTCCATCAGCTTCCACCAACTTATCTGCTCTATGTCTTGTCTTACATTTCTTACAATCTATTAAAGGATCAGAGAAAGTTGCTAAATGTCCACTTGCCTCCCATACTTTAGGATTCATTAATATAGCAGAATCTAATCCTACATTATTAATATCTTCTTGAACAAACTTCTTTAACCAAGCACTTTTAATATTGTTCTTTAAAAGCATGCCAACAGGTCCATAATCCCAAGTATTAGCAAGACCTCCATATATTTCACTTCCTTGGAATATAATTCCATATTGTTTACAATAATTAACTAAATCTTCCATCTTAATATTACTCATTATCTTACTCTCTTCCTCTCTTCAGTACTTTTATTAATTTTATTCTCAGCTTTCTCTAAATACTCTGCTAATTCTTCTATATTCCTTGCTTCATCAAAATATAATTTATAACTACTATCAACAAGCCCTTCTTTTCTATTTAATTCTAAGGCTTTAAGTGAATAATTATAACTGCCATCTTCATTATAAATTATTAAAGGCTTATCATCTTTAGTTTCTATTTTATTATTTAAAAAAGAAATAAATTCAGATTCTGTTCCCAACCCTCCAGTTAAACATAAAATAACATCACAATTTTTATAAATTGCCTCTAATCTTTCAAAAGTAGAATGAACAGGAACTTTAACATCTGCATTCACTTCATCTAACTCATCTTCTCTTCCTACTACTATAAGAAATTTGCCATTTTCTTTTAATATTTCTTTAACATCACGCATAGAACCAGTCTCCCCTGATCCCATAACAAAACAATAATCTTTCATAGCAACTAAATTAGCTATTTTAGAATTATTTAAACGAGACTCCATACTAGCAGTTTCATAACTTCCACACATAATTCCTACATTCATTTAATTACACCTCCGGTTATACTCCTTGTTCATACACATATTATATATATTATAATTCTAAAAGTCTAGGTAAAAATATTGATATACCTATAATAACTGCAAATATCGCAGCAACAAGCACTGCCCCTGCCGCTGCATCTTTAGCAACTTTCGCTTTCGCTTTCTTCTCTTCAGTTACAAGGTCAACTACATTCTCCAGTGCCGTATTCATAAGTTCTAAAGAAAGAACTAAAGCAAATAGTACAAAACATACTCCCCATTCTACAAAAGTAATTTTAAAGACTATCCCTGCTATTATAACAAGTATCATTACAAGAAAATGAATTACCATGTTTCTTTCATGTTTTAAGGTATAAAGTATTCCATTAAAACCATATAATAATGTTTTAAGTAAAGGTTTTTCTTTTTCTTTAGGTTTAAATGTCGCCTCAAAAAAGTATATCAATACTAAAAGTATTACAAGTCCTAAAATAACTCCTCCAACTACATCAGTTAAATAATGAACATTAAGTATTAATCTACTTAAACAAATCAAAACAATTAATGTAGTTAAGAATGTTGTTCCTATCACTTTGTATTCTTCTTTACATTTACTTCTTCTAAGTAAATATATTAAGAATCCATAATAAGTAGTCGCAATTAAACTATGACCACTAGGAAAACTATAACTAGAAAGTATTTCACTTCCAATCAAAGGTCTCTCTCTTAAAAAGATATTTTTACTTAATATAATTATACCAGCACTAATTAAGGTATTAATTATCACAAATATTCTCTGATGATTAGTATTAAGTAAAAATATCAAAATTAAAGTAATAATAATTATCGCTTGACTAGATGCTAGTGATGTTACTACATTAGAACATACTGTTAAAAACTCTACATTACTAGTAGATAACACATTATAGATATTATAATCTATCACTCCTGTTATATCTAAAAGTACACAAATAGTTAAAATAACAAATAAACTTAAAAGAATTATTATTTTTCTCTTCATAAACTATCACTACCTTATTTTAATTTTATCACATTCTTTAACATTTTTTTACTATTTAAATAAATTCCTGTATATCTATCATAATAATCTTCTAAAAATTTATTTATTTCTTCATTAACTTTAGGATTAACATCTATTTTTGTAATCTTCTCTAAATCAACATAGTAATACATCTGTAAAAGCTTAATTGCCTTTTCACTATAATATCCTTCATTCTGATAACAGTCTTTACAAATAAATCCTCCTGCTGTTGGACTTAAACTAACTATATTAGTAGTTTTTCCACAGACTGCACAACCTGTAACTAGAGGACTTACTCCTAAAAAATCCAAATATTTAAGTTCTAATATATTAGTAACAACCGAAGGATTAAGACCACTTTCAATTTTTTCTAAAGCGCTAACTATCAAAGATAAGATATTACTATCTTTAGATTGTTTAACTACCTGTCTTGTAAGGTCTAATAAGTATGATGCATACACAACATTTTCTAAATTCATAATAGTCTTAGGATAATCACTAATAACATCAATACTGATTAAGGTAGATAAACCATTCTCTTTATAATAGAAATGAAATGTTCCATACACTAACTTTCTAGAAGCACCTCTAAGTTTACTTTTTAAGTTTCGACACCCTTTAGAAATAATACCAATAAGACCATACTCACTAGTCAAAACATTTAATATTTTACTAGAATCACTATAATTAGTCTCGTTTAAAACTAGTCCCTTCACGTCCACTATCTTCATTATCAACACTACCTTCACTTTCTTTTATAGACTTTGCTAAAAGAAAATATCTAATATCTCCAGTTTTCTTAAATAAATTCCAAACTTTTTCATAATTATTCATATCATCACCTATTAATATAATGATTAATAAGTAAGTTTTTTATTCATCTTTACTATCAATTCCTAGTTCTATTAAATATTTCTCTTTATCACGCCAATTTTCTATTACTTTAACATGTGTCTCTAAAAATACTTTCTTACCTAAAAACTCTTCCATATCATTACGAGCTAAAATTCCTATACGTTTTAACATATTACCATTCTTACCAATAATAATTTTCTTTAAGCTTTCTTTATCCACAACTATCAACACTTGTATATGTACTAAATCATCATACTCTTCAAAATTCTCCACATAACAAGTAACACTATGAGGAATCTCTTGTTTAGTTAACATCATTATTTTCTCACGCACAAATTCCCCCATAATAAACTTAACTGAGACATTAGTAAGCTCATCATTTGTGAATATAGGCTCATCCAATGGTAAATATTTTTTAAGTGTTTTAATTAAATCATCTATCGCTTTCTTCTTTAAAGCAGATATTGGAATAATCTCATCAAAGTCATATAAACTTTTCGCTTCATCTATTACTTTAAGTAGTTTTTCACTTCCTACTTTATCTATTTTATTTAAGATTAAGAAAACTTTAGCGTCTTTATTCTCTTTAATTTTATTTAAAACAAACTTATCTCCCTTGCCTATTCCACTATTAACATCTATAAGTAATAAAATAATATCAGCATTATCTATATTCTGATAAGCTTTTTTATTCAAAACACTACCAAGTTTATTCATAGGTTTATGAATACCTGGAGTATCTATAAAGACAATCTGTGCCTCATCATCTTGATAAATTCCTTGTATAATATTTCTCGTAGTACCTGCTTTATCAGTTGTAATAGCAAGTTTCATATTAAGTATTGCATTTAATAATGTACTCTTACCTACATTAGGTCTCCCCATTATTGATACAACTCCGCACTTCATAAAATTACCTCCTTTATTTATAAATTTAACAATTCACTAATATCATCAATTTTATAATCAAAACCATCTACCTTGCCAAAGCCATATGCTGCATATACAAAAGGAATACTTGCATAATTACTTGCTTCCATATCACCTTTAGTATCTCCAACATATATAGGTTTTTTCAAATTATTGCATTCTATAACAAGCTTAATATTATCTCCTTTACTTAAAAGAGTATTCCCATAACTTTCATAATCACTAAAATAATCTTTAAGTCCACTTGTATTTAAAAAAGATTCAATATATCCTTTAACACAATTACTAACAATATATAGCTTATATTTTTTACTTATCTTTATAATAGTATTTCTAGTATTAGGATATAATGTTCCTCCTTCTTTTAACAAGTTATCTACACTTTTATTAAAAGTTTCATTAGCATACTCTTCCCCTTTTTCTCTTGGAAGATATCCATAATATATATTAACAATCTCATCTGATGTTTTACCCATTGCCGATTCAATTTGTTCCTTTGTAACGTCTCTAGTAATATCACTATGCTCTTCCTTTACAAAGCTAGTCGCTTTAAGACAACTATCAACAGTATTCCACAAAGTGCCATCTAAATCAAATATTATTGCATCTATTTCTTTATTTTTCATGCTATCACTCTTTTCAAAAGTTTTATTATTTTTCTTCTTTACTCATTTCTTCTAACAACAAATCAAAATCAGATTTATATAACTTATCTTGTTTAACTCTATATTTTTCATATTCACATAAAGCTTTATCACAAGCTATTTTGTGAGAAATTTTACCCGCATCTTTTAAAACATCTCTATCATCTGCAAGTAATGAATCAAAATAATCTTCATCAAAAAAAGTACCATTTTCCATTCTCTTTTTATCAATTATATACCCCTTTTTTTGAAAACTCTTTCAAAACATTAGTAGCCCATCTTCTAAACTGAATTGCCCTATCAGAATTAACTCTATAACCAACTGAAATAACAGCATCTAAATTATAATATTTTAATTTTCTATTAATTTCTCTATTGCCCTCTTTTTGAACTACCGAGAAATCCTCGGTAGTTGAATTTTTATCAAGTTCCATATCATTATAAATATTCTTTAAATGCAACCCTATATTATCAGAAGAACAATTATAAAGTTCAGCCATCGCTTTTTGTGTTAACCACAAGTCTCCTTCACGGGATCTAACTTGAATACCTTCACTATGACTTTGCCTTTCAAAAATCAAAAACTAGAGCACTGCTACTTCTAACAACTAAATTACTCTCCAAGAGTATCTCCTCCTAACTTATTATTAAATTTTACTATTCATTATTATGATATACCATCTCTTAAAAAGTTTTTTCAAAATTTAGAAAAAACTTCAATACTCTTAGATTTATAATTATTAAAATAATTCCATAATTCTAGGTATAAAAATCATCAAAGCTATAATTGCACTAGTAACACTAAGTACAAACTCTGCTGCGCTTGCTGTATCTTTAGCGACTTTAGCAAGAGGATGAAACTCTTTAGTAACAAGGTCAACTGTACTTTCTATCGCTGTATTTATAAGTTCAACTACTAAAGTTAACCCAATAATTGCAATTATAATTAACCACTGTGTCAAAGATATTTTAAGTAAAAAACTTAGCAATAACAAAATAACCGTACATACTAAATGAATATATACACTCTGTTCATTTTTATATGCAACCTTTAACCCATTCCAAGAATTCTTAACACTAGCAAAAATCCTCTCAATACCAAAACTTTTATTCTTTCTATCTGGTGATGCCATATACTTTTAAAACCTCCTCTTGTTTTTTAAACATAACTTCTGCCTCTTCTTCAGTCTCATGATCATAACCTAACAAATGATAAAGCCCATGAACTGCTAAAAAACATAGTTCTCTCTCCAAAGAATGTCCATATTCCTTCGCTTGTTCCTTCGCTTTCTCTAAACAAATATAAATATCTCCCAATAATCTTGTCCCATCAGGAATAACCATACTTTTCTCATCTTCTAGAGCAAAACTAATAACATCAGTTACCCTATCAATCTCCCTATATTCTTTATTTAATTTATGAATATAAGAGTTATCTACAATTATTATACTACAACTTGCCTTTTTTAATCTTTCAATTTCGAAAGCCTTATTAATAACCTTTTCTATTATCTCCTCATAAGGAAACTCTTCATCTGTCTCATTATAGATAGTAACCTCATTCAAATTAAACACCAGTCCTTTCTAATGCCTATAATATATCATAAAAAAAGAAGTTTTTAAAGTAATGTTATTAATCCCACTAAAAGAATAATAGACACTAAATTCAAAAACCACTCTCTTTGTAATACCCTAGGACACATATCTCCTATCTTCAAAATAACAATATATAAATAATGACCTAATATTCCTCCTACTATATTTAACAAAATATCATCTATATCAAAAACTCTACCTATCATTAACTGAGTAGACTCAATTGTTAAAGATGCAACTGCTATTAGTATGAATATTGGCAATAATTTTTTTTCTTTTAAAAAGTAACTAGTAAAGAAACCATATGGTAAAAACATAATAATATTACCCAAAACATTCTTTAAAAATAATCTACTTCCTAAATCATATCTAAACATCTCTCTAAAAGGAATCAAATTATTACTAGAAATATTATTATTATCTTGAAAAGTAACTACTTGGAACAAACATAGTATATAAATGATAAATGATAAAGCAATCAATTCTTTATAAAAACAAAACTCTCTTTTATTTTTAACTATATCAGCAACTCTTAAAGTAATTGCAACCACTACTGATATTATTATCATTGGTAGACTAAATTCAAAAACATTACCAATAGTATGACTTAAACTTGTAAACATTTATATCACTTTCCCTCTTCTAGTTAACATCTTCCTCTAATTTATTATTTTCTTCTTCAATATTAAAGTCTTTTAAAGATTTATAACTAGTAATATCTTCTTCTACTTTAAAAAATATTTCTATATCTATTCTATCAGTATTTTCCTCTCTTTTCAAAACTTTTTCAGAAAGTATTTTAATATCATTGCCTAATTTATTTTTTAACTTCTCCACTGCTAACGGTTTTATATTCTCTTCATAATTTTCACTAAAGTCTATATCAGTAGTCTTAACCTCTTCCTTTTTCGTTAAATTAATACTAATAGGTAACAAAGGATGTTTATAAAGAATTTTTTTTATATCTTTTGAATGTTTATATTTTGAAAAATCTGTAATAGCAATGTCATCACTTAAAAAACTAATTTCAAGTACATTTTTATTATTACCAGTTTTCATCTCTTCATGATAAGTAAGTGGCAAAGAAAGTGCTACTTTATACCAAACTTCTGCATATACTCTTCCTTCCGCTCTTACTTTACTAACAATATTACCATTATTTCTAATAAGACCACTTATTAAAGTGTCACCTTTCTTAACATAAGCATTCTTCTTAGTAACAACTTCTCCACTCTCTGCTTCAACCCTTGTAATTAGCCCTGTTTTCTTAGCAATAATATCCCGAGGCTCTGTCTCTTTTTTAATATCATATTTAACTCTTCTAATAAGTTTAACCTCATAACTAACACCTACTTCTTCTATCTCTATCCACTCTAGTATATCTTTTTCTTTTTTGAGTATCGCTTCTTCCATCTTCTCTTTTTCTTTATAACTTATCTTAAAATTATATTTTCTAAGTCCTAACTCTTCTAAATCCGTAAGTATTATCTCTCTTAACTCACTATCAGTATCAATTACTTTAATAGAAAAGACTATATTAGTAAGAAGATTAAAGAAAAGAACCCCAAGTAAAACCATTACTACAAAAAACTTTCTAGTCTTAATAAAATGAACTACATTAAGAAGTCCCTTTCTTTTAACTATCTCTATTTTATAAGTAGTACTAATCTTTAAAAGATTATCATAATCTTCTTCTAAGACTTCTATTATAATAAAGTCTCTTCCTCTATTAAGCATCTTAAAATTAATACTAAATCTAACTAATAACATTAAAAAGGTATCTATTCTCTTACCAGATATTTTTAATATATAACTACTCATATTTAATCTCCAAGTTATCTAATCTGCCTAATATTAATAGCTCCCTATCTGCTAACTTATTTAAAGAAAAATCTTTTCCTTCTAATGTTATCTTACAAGATTTAGCTTTTATAATTATTTTATTACTACCAAGTGTTAGGATTTTAAGATAATTAGTAATATGAATTTTCTTATCATATATATCAATATGAAAATCTACAGGATCTAAAAAGTTTCTTAAATAATTATAAGCCATAAAACTTCACCTATAGCATTTTATGTTTTTAAACGAAAAAAAAGAAAAGAAAGATTAATCTCTTTCTCTTCTTCTCTTACGTTCATTTTTACGAGCATTCTTAATGGCTTCTTTCTTAGCCTTTCTTCTTCTTACTCCTGGTTTATCATAAGCATCATGCTTCTTTGCTTCAGAAGGGACACCACTACGAGCTAATTTTTGTTTATATCTTTTAATCGCTCCATCAAGATTACCGTTTTTTACAGTTACCTGTGCCATTGCTATTATCCCTCCCTTCACGTTTTACTACAACTGATTATAACACTAAGAACATTTAAAGTACAACATTTTTTTGACATTTTTTACATTTTTTGTAACATTTCTCCTAAAAATAGACCAAAATTATAAAAAGTAAGGACTAATATAACGTTAAGTAAGCTAAAACCTACTAATCTTATAAGTCTCTTTACTCTAAGGGACATATATCACCACTCCCTATTCTTCTAAGAGAACTTCCTAACTTTCTTCCTGCTAATATTAATATTTCAATTAAGTCTCCTACATATTTAATAGCAGTTGATGTTAAAGAAAAACCTCCTTTAATTTTTTTTAACTCTTTAACTGATAAATCTTTCATTTTAATCACCTCCTCCACATGGTTCTGGATTAGTAAAGCCACTAATTACTCCCACCACAAAGGAAATAATTATAGATACCCCAATTCCAATAACAGCAGCAGAAATAGTCGCTCCCCCATTAATATTCTTCATTTCATTTTTTGTTAATTCTTTCATTTTACCCTCCAACTATCTATTATCAAACTAAGTATCATCACCCGTTTATTAGGTAAAAGTATTATCATATCATCATTAACTAATTTAAAAGACTTTTCTAATTCTAAAGTTAAGATAACCCCCTCTTCAAAATTATCTTTGCTATTTATTTTATAGTTATATTTCAAAGTATCATAATAGAAGAAGTTATTATCTTCAAACAATTCTAAGTCTAAAGTAGTAAAAACAGTAATAACATCATCATCTATATTTAAGATACTAACAGAATTATAAGTCCATAGTTTAATAGAGACTAACAGATAAAAGAACACTATAGTTAAAAGAAAAACAACAGTTATAAATACTAAAAGCATTCCTTTCTTCTTATAATTCTTCATGACATTTACCTTTCTCTAAATAAAATACTCTATTAAACAAATCTTTATTATTAAGACGATGAGAAATATAAATAATTATCTTATCTTGATAGTAATTTATAATATTTTTCAATATCTCTCGTTCTAAAGCAACATCAACATTACTAAGACATTCATCTAATATATAAATATAACTAGGCTTAAACAAAGCTTGAGCAAGATTTATTCTTGACCTTTCCCCCATACTAATATTTTCCCCATCTTCTAAAAGAATAGTATCAAGACTATAGTTCTTATCGTTAAATAACTTCTTTACTCCTGTAATAGACAAAAGTGTATTTTGATTAAAATAAGGCTTTCTAGATAAATAAATATTATCTTTAATATTAGTATTACTAAACATCTCTTTATTAGAAACATAAGTAACAATATTTCTAAGGTCCGCAAGATTATAATGAGTTAAGTCAATATTACCAAGTTTAATATTTCCAAACGACAGTGGTAAGAATCTCCCTAATAATTTAACAAGAGTACTTTTTCCACTACCAGAATCTCCATAAATAAATACTTTATCCCCTGACATAATCTTCATATTAATATTATTAAGTACAAGATTATCTCTATATTTAAAGTATAAATTAGATATAGTTATATCCATATTTTTAGTAAGGTAATTAGAATTAGGAAAAGGTAATAGCAATTCCTTCTCATAATTAAAGATATCATCTAATCTCATCTTTATTTTTCTAGCATTCTGATATTTTAATATAATTAAAACTAAGTTTTCTACATTCTTTAAGCCCATAAAGATAAAACCTTCGAGTAGTAAAAATGTCGCTAAACTTATTTTAGTTGTTGTTATTAAAAGAATTCCTCCTACTCCTAAAACTAACAAATAGATAGCACCTTCTAGCAAGCTTAAGATATTTCTTATAACTTCACTATATCTACTTACTCTATAACTTTCATCTTCTAAAGTATCTGTTACTTTTCTAGTCCTCTTAAACATCACCTCTTCTAAATGTAGGCCTTTAATCTTATCATTATTAACTACTACCTGCTGTAACTTACTATTATAATTATCTCTAACTTTATAATATTTAGATAACAACCTAGTACTTAATCTCTTCTGAGAATAAATAAATATAAGTAAAATAATACTACTAATTATAAGAATTAAAGCTAAAGAGTTTGATAAGCTTAAAAAGAATAAATAGATAAACACCAAGATGATAATACTATTAATAAATGTTAATACCCCACTTAATAATGAATCAGCAAAAGTATCAATATCGTTAAACAAAGATATAATAATCCCCCTTTCCTTAGTTTGATAGTATAAATTAGGAAGTGATAATAACTGTTTAGTTAAATTAAGTTTTAACTGATAACTAAATTTCTTTGTAAGTTTCATCGTAATAAGCTGTATAAAATAGGCATAAAAAGTCTTTAATACTAAAAGGTAAAGAAAGATAAGGAGTAAAACTACTAAATTATAAGTAGATTTAACTGTTAAAGCATTATTAATAATTATCTTTAAAGAAAACAAATTCAATAGTTCAAGACTAATACTAAGTATTATAGAGATTATCATTAAAACAAGAATATTTTTGTTACTAGTTATTAACTTAAGTATCTCATTTTTAATAGTTTTAACCTTTACAAATCTCTTAATACTAGCTGTTTTCTTAACAAAAAGATAATTACCTGTCGATATCTTATTAAACTCATCTATGGAAAGAGACTTAATAAGATTACTAGGGTCTTTAATAATAACTCTCTTATCAGTGATATTGGTAATTACTACATAGTGATAGAGATTTTTCTTATCATCTATCTTTATATGGGCAATTACAGGAAGTGATAATTTAGGTATATCCCTGACATTACCCTTCTTACCATAAGCATCAAAGCCAAGGGACAAAAGAACTTCCCTAAGTCCATACATCGTTGTCCCATCATAGATAGTCTCACTAACTCTTTCTAAGTAGTCCTTTGAAACATTACAATTATAATATTTAGCCACCATGAGCAGGCAGGAAACCCCACAGTCATAAGTTGATTCCTGCGAAACTAATTTTAATCTTTTTATTATTAACACCTCCTATTATAATAATTAACAATATCTATTTTTTTGCTCCAAAAATTTTTGTTTATCAGTTATTTTGACAAATCTCTTAATATTTAAATGACTGTAATAAAATATGGTTAAGGTGGTAAAGATGCAGTTTGGGAAAATTAGAGATTTAAGAGAAGATCATGATTTAAAACAAATAGACGTTGCTAAAATTCTTGGCGTTAAAAGAACTACCTACGCTATGTGGGAATTAGGTGATGTGAATTTTCCAATAGAGAAGTTAGTAGAACTAGCAAGATATTTTCATACTAACATAGAATATATGCTTAACTTAACTTCTGATAAAAGAGAAATCATCTATGAAAAAGATATAAGTGTAGAATTTATTGGAAATCAACTTAAAAGATATCGCCTAAAGTTAAAGAAAACACAAAGAGAATTTGCAAAAGTTTTAAACATTAGACAATCTAGTTATTCTTATTATGAAGATGGTAAAACTAGGATACCAACTAATAAACTCGTTTTATTAGCGATGACATATCACATTCCTATAAATTATATTTGTGGCGGCAAAAGAAAAGAAAATATCAGTGTCACACTATAAAATTTACAAAAAAGTGTTGACAATAGCCTTTTCTTTTCATATAATTGTAAATGTCAATACAAATTGATGTTTACTTATGCGGATGTAGTTTAATGGTAGAACCTCAGCCTTCCAAGCTGACTACGGGAGTTCGATTCTCCTCATCCGCTCCATAGTGAAATGTGCTCGAACTTTTCGAGTTTTGATAAATAACTAATTCAGAAATGGATTAGTTTTTTTGTGTTATAAGAAACTATCCTACTCTAAAAAGAAAGGATGGTATTATGGTAAATATTATTAAAGAAGAAATTTTAGTTGAAGAATCGTTAAAAAACAAACTTGAATTCATATGTGATTTTTGTAAAGTAAAATACACCATTATAAATGGTAATGTTAGGAAAATAGATAAAACAAATTTAACCTATATTGAACCACATAGAATAATCATTAATAACACTACATTTCTTGCCTTTAATTATTCTAATGACATATTTATCGAAAATTTATCTAATAAGATTAAATTATCCCAATTAGAAGATTATATTAAGACTAAAACTATTACATAAATATGTAATTGACAAATTATAAATAAAAATATATAGTAATACACCAATAAAGGAGAACTTTCTATATGATTAAAAAAATTTATATTTGTTATTTAAGAGGAGTCAAGAGTATTAGTTTTAGTAGCTAGTATTTTTGACTCCCTTTTTTTTTAAAAAAGGAGTTGAAATTTATGGATAATAAAGAAAGAATTTGTGGATTATATTTAAGAGTAAGTACTGAAGATCAAGCTCGTGAAGGTTTTAGTTTGTCTGAACAAAAAGAACGATTAGAAGCCCTTTGCAAGTTTAAAGATTATAAGATATATGACTATTACCAAGATGCAGGAATAAGTGCTAAAACAGGCAATCATAGGCCAGAATTCGATAGAATGATAGATGATGCTAAAGCTGGTAAAATAAATACTGTTATTGCTTTAAAACTTGATAGAATATCTAGAAGTATATATGACTGGGAAAACTTGCTTACTACATCCGAAAAATATGGTTTTGATTTAATATGTGCAAATGATGATATTAATACAACTACTGCTAATGGAAAAATGATTACAAGAATTATGATGAGCGTATCACAAAACGAAATAGAAAGAACAAGTGAAAGAACTAAAATAGGTTTATCTGGTGCAATCAAACAAGGGCACATTCCTGCAAGAGCACCTTTAGGTTATAAACATGAAAACAAATTATTAGTACCTGATCCATTAACTAAAGATATTGTTGTAAGAATATATAATATGTATTTTGAAGGAAAAACTTATTTTAATATTGCTACTATATTTAACGAAGAAAAAGTATTAGGTAAAACAAATTGGAAAGATACAGGAATACTAAGAATAATAGCAAATGAAGTTTATAAAGGCGATTATGTACACGGAAAAAGAACTAATCATCCTACTTATTATGAAAATGTTGTAGAGCCAATAATTTCAAAAGAATTGTGGGAAAACTGCCAAGTACAAAAAAAGAAAAACCAAAAGAATTATATGAGAACACAAACTTATATATTTTTACAAAAATTAAAATGTCCTAAATGTGGAAGAATTCTTGCAGGTGGAGCTAGTCATAAAATAAAAGCAGATAAATGGTATTTCTATTATAGATGTGAAGATTGTAAAAATAATATTAAAGAAACCGAAATTGAAGATGCTGTAAAAACATTACTTGCAGATATACTTGAATATGATAATGTTGTTAATGAATTTTTCTTACCAGTATTAAAATCGAAAATTAATAATCCTAAAGACGATTTAGAAAAGGAATTAAAAAGTTTAAATAATAAAAAAGATAGAATAAGAAAAGCATATATAGATTCACTATTTACTGAGGACGAATATAAAGAAGAATCTGAATTAATTGAAAATCAAATTAAATTAATTAATTCTAAACTTTTAGAAAATACACAAGCAGAACAATTAAACTTTACTATGGATGATATATTACTAAAAAGAGATATGGACTTCATTAATAAAGTTAAATTACCAATTAGTTATTACGCTTTTAATGATAATTGGAATTTACTTGATAGAGAAACAAAAGCAGACATAATTATGAGATATGTAGATGATATAGAACTTGAAATTGCAAATAAAAAATATGTCGTTAAACAAATTAATTTTAGATCTACGTTTTATAGTGATTATGAAGAACTTTATAAACAAGGTTTCATTGATAGAAAAAGACCATTTATTTATGATTTTAACGGAATATCTGTTAATAGTGAGATTAGATATAGTGAATACTTACCAATTGGAAAAGTTATGCAACATTTATATAGATTAAATGAATATTATGAAGTTAATTTTTATAAAGGAACTTATTATAAGGAAACTGAAAAATTAGATATTGGACCATTTCTTAAAAATGAAATACCAATAAGAGCATTCCCTCTACAAAAAGATAATAATGGAAATGAAACTTTTGTATCAATGGGAATGTTTACTACAATGAATAATCCGAATGATATAAAGGTTAACATTAGAGATGTATTTGAAACAATACCTGATAATATTACCGAAGAAAATTTTTAAAATGCGTGGCACGTTTTGTTGAACTTAGTTCAATGAAAGTGGCGATAGCAATTTAAAAATTAATACTTTATGTAGTTTTATTTCTAATGCGTTGCTTTTGAAATATTACGAAATAAAGTAAACGGATTCTAAGGTGTTAAACCTTAGCCCACTGGATATTTTGTATGGTACGTACAAAATTCCTAGGGGGTTAGAAATTTTGGATGTCAAAATATACTACTATCAAAAGGATGGTGATTTATATGGAAGAACTTGCTTATTCATTGCATTTAGGTAGTGATAAAAATAGAAAAAATATATCAAGAAAAAATGGTAAAAATAATGTTAGTGGTAATACTTCTTTAAGTAATAATGCTATTCAAAATGCAAGACAATTATCTAAAGTAGATAAACATAATTATAGAAAATATGATAACGAACAAGAACTAATAGAAATTGTTAGAGGCACTTCTTCTCCTTTTGAAGATGTTAAAAAATTATATTTAAATGAATTTGAAGAAGCAAGACTTGAATATAACTCTAAACAAACTAGACCAAGTCGTATGATAGATAATTACTTTGAAAATATATCTAACAATGAAAAGAAAGATCTTGCTTGTGAAATTATTATTGAACTTGGAGATAAAGAATATTGGGATACTAAAGATGAGACTTTTAAAAAGAAAATGACAAATGTTTATGCAAAACAAGCCCACGATTTAGAATTACTTGTTCCAAATTTTAAAGTAGCTAGTGCAATTATTCATTATGATGAAACTAGTCCACATATGCATATTGTTGGAGTTCCAATTAAATACAAAAATAAAAATGGTATGGAAAAACAAGTCGGTAAATCTGATGTATTTACAAAAGAATCTTTAAAAACATTACAAGATAAAATGAGAACATTATGTATTGAAGAATTTAATCAAGAATATAATTTAGATCATTCACTAAAGCAAAAACAAAAAGGTAGAAATAAAGACATTCATATATCTGATATGGATAATTATATTCAAATGAAAAAACAAATTGAAAAGAATAACGAAAACTTAAAACAAGCAAATAAAAAATCTTTAGAATTAAAACAAAATTCTAAAGAAATAAAAGATACAATTGATAAATTAAAAATATCTAAACTTAATAAAGATAATTATATTTTATCAAAAGAAGATAAAGAATCTTTTATCGACTTTATCAATCAAGTTGATAGTACAAATAAGGAATATGATAAAATACAAACTCTATCTAATACTTTGATTAATGCTAATGAACAATTAAATGATAAGAATAATAAGATTAAAACTCTTACTGAAAATAATAAAGCACTTAATTTAAGAGTTGAATCTTTAAATAATATCATTAAACAAAAAGATAAAGAAATATCTAGATTAAATTCTATTATTACTGATATAAAAAGTACTCTTAATTATTGGAAAGATAAATTTGATAAACTAAAGTCATTCTTATATAGTAAATTACATAATTGGTATGATAAAGACGATAAATATATTGATGTAGTTAACGATATGTATGCAGATAATATTATTGATGACAATGATATTGAAGATTTAAATTTAATCAAAGAAAAAGATGACTTTGAAAGATAAAACTTATTGTCATCTTTATTTTATTTTAGCTAATTTACGAGAAATTGTTTCATCAACAGGCGGAACATAATCTACTAAATAGAAACCATATAAATGACCATATTTCTTCATTACTTTTTTTACTTTACTCAATCTTCCTGTTTTATCAAATAAAATTGTAGATTCAACAAGTTCTTCAACCCTATGTACTTCACTAGGATTCAAAGCAGTTATTGAATATCTATTTTCATAATCACAGTCAAACGCGACATTAACACCTGTTTTATTATCCATAGCTATTTTTGAATTTAATTTTTCCATTAATTGGTCATAAGTATAATAATCTACCCTTGATTCTAATAAAACTACTATATTTAATGTTCCTTTACTATGTTTTGAATCTTGATAACTTGTCAAATAAATAGAATCTATATTATCATCTTTATATAATTCTTGAATAGTATCAGTTAATTCTTGTGATAAAAAGTAATGTTCTTCACCTGTAAGATTTATTCGTTCTCTTACTACTTTATCTAAATGTAGCAAATCATTGGCTCTAGCAATTTTTAACATATTTATAAATTCTGGGAATTTATTATCACCAATATATATAGTTTTATCCCATTCATACCATATATCAAATGCATCTTTTGCCCCATCTTTTACCATTTGTTGAACTTTTGAACTATTAAAAACAACATTATTTTTTTGATCATCTAATGAGTGATGCATTCCTTTATCTTGATAAATCTTTGCCTGTAAGTCGGCTTCAATTTTATCACAATAATGTGAACATTTAGCTTCTGGTGTTTCTTGCTCATCGAATTCATATAATAAAGTTAATAGACTATCTTTTTCTTTTAAATTGCCTAAAGCATCTATCATAGCTTGATGTTCAATTTCTTTTTTCTTCTCAGGTGTAATTCCATCAAATGGTGTAATATCCCCAATTAATGTTTCACCAGTTTCATGTATAGTTAGCATTTTTAATACTTTATCAATATCTAAATTATATTCAAATTCAGAATTTAATACCATTGCCAAACTTAAAGTTCCGATTATATGTTCAGATATTGTTTCAATTCTGTTAGACTTAACATTCCAATGTTTACTATCCCAACCAGTTCTTACTTTATTTTTTAATCTAAAGTTAAGATAATAAAATTTAAAGATTTCTTCACATTCAGAAGGGTGTTTACTACATAGAGAAGATATAATTATACTTCCTTCTTTGACTAATTCTGATGGTGAAATATTATTTTCTTTATTTTTAATTAATTTAGTTAATAAAAAGTCTAACATTTTATACTTAAATACTAATTTACCATCTTCAATATTCATATCTCTTGCTTCTACTATTTCGCAAACATATTGTTTTCCTAATTTTAAATTTTCAAAATCGTAATTAGGATATAAATTACTAAATTCAGCAAGAAACAACATCCTATATATTTTTGATAAATTATTTGTTTCTTTAAATTCTGAATCAATAGCGGTTGCTAATATCATACTACCAAATAAATGATCAGCTACACTATAATTATTTGACTCATCGATAATCTTATTTTTTAATTCATTTGATTTAACATAAAAATCTAATGATTTTCTTATTTCATCTAATTTTTCCATTTTATCCCCCCAAAAAAGATCGATATCTGAGTAATATTATAACATAAATTTTAATATATTTTGTAACAAATTATAAATTTGTTAATAATTATGAATAAGTATTGTACAAATTAAGATTATTAATGTATAATATTAACTAGTTCTAAAGGTGCTCAAGGATCTAATCAGTCCAAAGCCCCAACCATGGTCAAGAAATTGACGAGAAGATATAATCTTCGCTTTCTTTTAAAATGGCATGAGATAATTAACATACTCTCTCAACAAACATTAATATTATTGATGTAATAAGGAAGTATGTATTTAATCGGTCATAAAAGAAATATCGCCCTATATCATAATATAATATGGGGCAGGAAATTGTTAATTATTATATTAAGTGTCTAGCACAATATCTCCGATAATTATAAGATATGGGGCACACTGAAACTTTAGTCGCGAATAAAGTTGATGTGCTAATAATTATGAAAGGAGGTATACTTATGGTATCCAATATGATTAAATTCGTTGAAAAACATAAAAACGAATTGTTGGTTATTCTATCTTTAGGACTGACATTTAATTTTAGCGTTAGTTTTACTTGTAATGGTGAGTTTCATATTAACTTTAAAACTTTAGTATTTGTTTGTGCTGGGTACCAAACAATTAAACAAATAACTAAAGTTATTGCAAAAAAACACACTAGATAATTAACAATTATTTTTGTAAGTTTATTATCATGAATAAATTTACAAAAGTAATTGTTTTTTTGTGAGGTGAATTATTAATGAATTTTAGTCAATGTTCTTTATATAAGTTGTCAAGAAAAAGAGATTTAAATAATATTATAAAAACAAAAGTTCACAATACTAATAATTATAATTTTCAATATAAACCTTATATTGAAAAAAAGCCAAAAAGTAGATTGATAGAAGCTCCTAAAAATGAATTAAAAATCATACAAAAAAGGATAAAAAAGGAACTTGATTATTTAACTTTTCCAAAAAATGTTTTTTCAGGGATAAAAGGAAGATCATATATTGATAATGCATATTTTCATATTAATTCAAATTACTTTATAAAAATGGATTTAAGCAAATTTTTTCCAAATACAAATCGCGAAAAAATATATAAATTTTATAAAGATAAAATGAAAATGAATAATGATATTGCTTCAATATTAACGGATTTATCAAGTGTAGATATTACTAATATGATGACCGATGAGATTAAATCATTTATTGATGAAAAAGGAATTAAACATACTAATCATTTACCATCTGGTTCCCCAATAAGTAGCATTTTATCATATTTAACAAATATAGATATGTTTAATGAATTAGATTTATTAGCAAAAAAATATAATTGTATAGTGTCGTTTTATGTTGATGATATAATTTTTTCTAGTAAGTACAAAATATCTAAATCATTAATTAATAAAGCGGAGAAAATAATTACTAAGTACGGTCAAATAGTAAATTTAGATAAAACTAAATCTTATATTACAAATGATTTTAAAAAAATAACTGGCTGTATAATAAAAAATCATGAATTTTTTATTCCAAACAAAACAAAATACAAAATTGCAAAATTACTAAAGCAAGAAAATTATACTCAAAAAGAAATTAATAGTATTTTAGGACTAATAAATAGTGCACATTTATTTGATAGAAATAAATATAATGATTTGCAGTATAAAATAAAAAATAAATGTTTTAAAAACAAAAAAATATGTTAAAATATTATTAATGATTAGTTGTTTATCAACTTTTACTTTATGAGTTTCAAATAACCTTTGTTATCGCTCCAATTGATAACTAAAAAGAGCTTAGCTATGTACTAAGTTCTTTTTTATTATCTCCCGTAGTCATCTTGGAAGAGAGATATCTTCTACTCCTATAAAAAGCCATTACTTCTATAATATTATCAGATATATTATACCATTTTACTTGAATTTGATTTCTACAAGCTTCATATTTAGGATTATAATTAAGATTACGTGCCATAGGTTGTAATGTTAACAAAGATATATGCAATGATGATATTTCATCTTCCAAATGTTTTCTCATAATATAATAAACTTCTTCTTTAGTTATAAAGATAAAGTCTTCAACAACACCATATATAATAGCATCTACCTCATATTCGGACTTATTTCCTTGTAAAACAAAACGATTTACAAAAGCATTAATATATTTTTCATCATTAAGAACTTTATTAATTTCATCAATATCTTTTTGATGTTTTTCTCGGTAAAGAGAACTAGATATTCGTGTTTTACCAGTACCATTTATTGTTCCATCAGCATACTGATAATACAAGAATTTTTCAATTATATCTTCATCAATGCCAATTTCTCTAAAAAACGAAACAAAAGTACCAATAGATTCAACATGAACAGAGTTCTTAACACCTTTCTTTATACTAATACCTCTAACATAACCATCAATCTTAATATAAATATCTGCTTTCCTTTTAGACTTATTAACCCAACACTCTATATAGTCCTTATAATCAAGATAACCATACAACTTGTTTAATAATTCTAAAAAATTAGGATAGACTCTCCCTACTTGCTTTCCATTAAGATAATTAGCAAACTCTTCTTCATTCTCATAACCTGTAATTTCTTTATTAAAAACCATCAATTCCTCCTTTCATTAATATTATTAAAGAAAAACAAATATTTTTTTCACTTTTTACATAAAATAAGACAATAAATAATTTTATTGTCTCATAATATTAATTATTCTTTTTTACTTTAACTTTATATAATACTTTAGGTTTTAAATACTCTTCTTCATCCCTAGTCATTGAAGTTTCCTCTGTTTCAACCATACCAATTATTCCAAAATATTTATTAACATCTTCTAAGTCAAAAAATCTTTTTGTATAATCTCCTTCAAAATAAAAGTTTTTCTCTAGTTCTACACCAATACCTGCACCAAAATTAAAATCATTAACTGATGCAACTCGTGCTAACAGTATTCCATCAGTTTTTAATATTCTTTTTATTTCATTCATTATATGTATAGTATCTTTATTATTAAAATACTGTAAAGATAAATCTGCTATAATTAAAGAATATGCCTCATTATCAATTGGAAAATCCTCTAACATATTTAAATACATTGTTTTACTATCAGGAATATTATCTTCAACACTTCTTAAAGTTTCTTTAGAAAAATCACAAGACAAAACATTATATCCTCTTTCTATTAAATATAAAGTGTCAGCACCTACTCCACAACCTAAATCTAATATTTCACTATTTTTATTATCCTCTAAAATATCTTTGTATTCATCTAACCATAAATCATAAACAGGAACACCAGAACGTTTTTTAGACCAATTATCCCACATTTCAACATAACCATTATTACCAATAATACTATTCCAAAAATCAGGTGTACTAAAACTTAAACCTTTCTCACTTTCAGCTAGCCAAAAAGCATCCTCTTCTGACATTTCACCAAGACTAGCTAAATAACTTACTTGTAATATTCCCATTGCATTAGCAAGGTCATAAAATAATGGGAAACACTCCAATTCATAATCTGTTAATTTATTATATTTTTGATATTCATCTAATATCATCTTTGTACTTTCTATTGTTTTATCTTTATTATCAGGATTTAAACATAAATTACAAGATGTTACCACTAAATCTACAATTCTAGGTAAATAATTAGAAACAGCAAAATCAATTATCCATAACCTACCATTATTATCTTTCATTACATTTGAGCTAATAATATCTCCATGAACAAAACTTGATGGTAATTTATCTAACTTAACATTGTTAAATCTCTGATATAAATTATCAAAAATATCTTTATATTTATTATCTAAATACTTTCCTTTCTCTTCATATTCTTTAGAAAAATTAATTATTGCCCATTTATCATAAATAAAATCTGATTCTAATTTAGCCTCATGTATTTTTACCATCTGAGAAATAATATTTTTTATCTCTTCTTCAGTAGGTATTTCATTTAAATCATAAAAACTTTTACCATCAACATATTCAAATACACATAATCTAAAAGTAACATTGTCTAAGCTAATCTCACATAATATATCATTATTACATTTATATACCTTTGGAGTATTAATATCTAATGTATTTGCTAGTTCTATCCTATCAATATACATTTTTACATCTGAAGAAGTTCTCTCTTTATTAAATATTTTTACACAATACTTTCCATTTTCAGTTGTTAATATAAAATTAAAATCTTCATATCCAACTAAAATAATTTCATCAGATAAGTATTTACCAAGATTATATTTTTGACATATCATTTTTAATAATAAAGACAAGTCAGATTTAAGATTTATTCTATCATAAAATTCTTGTAACATATTACCAAATCCTTTCATAATTACTAATTGTTAATTTTATTTATTATTTCTTCTCAGTATAATCTATATAATGAGGAATGTTTTTATTTTCTTCACAATACCATCTAATACCATACTCTTTTATTTGATGATTACCATTTAACCATTTATCTATTATAGTCTTTTTATAAATAGATGTATTAACTTTATCACAAGGAAACTCTATACATTCTCCACAAAAATTAACATTATGTTTTTCAGTACATTCAGGAATAATACACCCCTTTATACAACAACTACTAACTCTCCCCTTTCTACACCCTGCACATTTAGGATAAGCATATTTTTTTAACTTTTTACTAAATGCTCTAAATTCATCTAATTTATGTCTATATTCTTTCTTTAAATTATTATCTAAAAACTCTTCATGTCCCTCTAATAAATGTAATAGCTCTTTTGCATGATAACTTATCTGCCCATACTGACAAGCAGTACAAGTTGAACAAAACATAGAACATGGAGCAACATTATTTAAAATTACTTCACTAACTTTTTCTTTTATCATATTTCTACTTTCTCCTCTATATCCAATACTTTTTATCAGTCAATTTAACTTTAAATTCGTTTCTAACATCTTCGATTACATCTAGCATAAGCTTACCTCCATTAGATACATTTTACCAAATAAAAGAAAATATCACAACAATACTCATGTCGCCAAAATGTCGCCAATGTGTCGTGATAAATATTTTCCTTGTAATTTCCTAGTATTTTCCTAACAAACTTCCTAATAAGTATTAATTAAATAACAAAATTATCATATAAACTATTTAACGAGTGAGAAATATCTTTTTATTTTTTATAAGAATATTTAAATTTATGTATCTCTAAATACTTATCAGATATATCATATTTCATTGCATATATCTCATAATCTCCAGCCTCTTCTGGTAAGGTATTATATTGTCCTGTTGTTTTATTATATATTGAATAATAAGCATCAGCATCTGAATAAAGTGTCGAAGGAATAAATATTCTTAACACTGACTTTATATCTTTACTTAAAATCCAATTATTACTATTTTCAATACTACTTACCAAATCACTTACATTCTCTTTATTATAATAAGCATTGATAATAGTATATTCAGTTTTATCATCATCAAAATAAGTATCCCAAGCTTGAATTTCAAGTTCTCCATTACTTGGAAGTTCTGCATCTACTATATCTCTATATTTATCTATTTCATCATAATTCATTGAAAATGTTGGTATTAAACAGAAGGCACCATAAACTATTAAAAGAAAAGCTATTATAAAACCACCAACAATATTTTTAGTGCATTTAAAACCTGCTCTTTTATATTTAAAACCTAGTATGATAGATAATATTGGAATAGGTAAAAAGCACCAAAACACCCATGTGTTTTTAGTAAAATTAAAGCCATGTTGAGGATTTATTAAATTAACAATAGAAAGTGAAGCTAAAGCTAGCCATAAACTTGCAATAGTTACTATAAATAGTATTATCATACCATTTTTAATAAATCTACTATGTGGACATTCCTCTATTTTCATAACATTTCTCTTATTCTCCACACTTTTCCCTTCATCATTATCTTTATTTTTCTTACTAAATGATTTTTTTAATATAAAACTAACTTTAATAACTATAATAGATATAACAAACCATATCAGTATTAATGAAAAGTCTGTCATTATTAACTCACCTATAGTCAATTTATCAGTAGAATCCATACTATCTATCATCACTAATATTGATAATATTATCCACATAATTGATGGTATAACAAATAATTCAAAGAAAAATCTAGATTTAAAAATATTGTTATCTTTTTTAGAATTAGTACTCTTCATAAAATAATTACTTCCTTTCACTTAATAATGGAAAAGTTGACTACCAAGAGCCACCTCCTCCACCTCCAGAACCTCCACCACTGCTTCCTCCACCAGATGATCCTCCTCCACCTGATGAAGATGATGATGGACTAGAAGACATAACAGACCGTGCCGATGTCATTGTAGAACCAATAAAAGTACCAAACGTTGCAACACTAAAGGCAGTATGGCTATCATACCAAGAAGGTGCTTGCATATTTATTGTCTCAAATTTTTTAATCCATTTATCAGATACTCCTAAAACATAAGTAAAAGGTAAAATATCATAAAAGTATGTTGGATTAGAAAGAACCATTGACTCTAATTTATCTTTTTCAGCAGTCTCTAAGAAGTTTTTAAATCCTTTTATTTTACCTAAGATTTCATTACCATATGGAGTTCTTTTTGGCATTATCTTAAAGAAAAATATTATTCCTATTAAACATAATATACCAACTATAACCCCAATTAAATAGATAGACTCACTAGTAACTGCATCCGTAATAGGTAAAGAACTAAAGAAAACAGTTGAATGGAAAATAGTAAAACCTAACCAAAATATTCTAAATACCAAAGGCATTTTAGCAAATATACCTACAGCATAAAAAGGAATATAAAATGCACAGATAAATAGTGTCATAGCAACTTCCCCTGCTCCTGCATATTCAAGAGTAGGAATAGCAATAGTAATAATTACTGAAATAAGCATTAATAAAATACTTATGATAGACATCTTAGAGGCTTTCTTCTCAAATAGTTTATTCTTATTTTTCTTATTATTTATATTTGAAAGAATCTTATTTGTCGTTAGATAAAAACTATTATATAAATCATCTTTAGTCGTTTCCCCTTCTACAGCCGTATCTTTAAATAGTCCTCCTAAAAACAATCTTTCATTAGCATCATTACCATCATAATCTTTAAGTTTTGTTATCTTAAACCCATCTGCTTTAGAAAATAAAGATTCATCATTATTATCAGATATTTTAATATAGCCTTTATTCGCTAAATATATAAGTAAAGAAGTTACATCTTGACTATTCGCTTTTCCCTTATATAAAAATCCTACTTCCAAGCTATTAAAACCTTCTGGTGGATAAAACTCTACTGTCTCTATTACTCTATTATCACGTCCAAATATAAACCATAGTAAAAATGATATTATTAAAGCAACTATTGGAATAATAAACATTAAATATATATTAGAATTTACTACAAGTCCTGCATTTTCAAAATAACCTTCAGGAAGTTCACATCTAACAGTCAAAGATTCTCCTTCATTTAAAATACCATCATAACTTCCTGATATTGTATTACCATTAACAGTATATTTAACCTTACTATTATCAAGAGAACCTTGCCTACCAGATGAAAAACCTAATTTACTTGAATCAAACTCTTTAGGCATAGTAATATTAAAAGTTACATTACCTATTACCGTATCCCATTCATTACCAATAATATTGTAATACAACTCATCATAATCACTTACAGGATCTTTCCCTAAATTATAAGTATATTTAATTGTATAAGTTTGTTTTCCAGTTAAAGTTGTACTAGCAGAACCTATCTGTATTTTATAATTACCATCTTCTCTTGAAGTAGAATATTCATCACTTACACTTAAATTAGTAACCTGAGTTCTATTAGTAGAAGTACTACCATCAAGTCTTACTATTTTATTACTTAAAGGAATAGTCCTAAATATACCATGTTTAGGAGTATTAAAATATGCAGTTATCCTCTCAGTTATATCAAAAGTATTATTAGAGTTTGCTACAATATTAACATCATAACTATCAATAACATAATCATATGAGGCATACATACTATTTTCACTAGGTGTATTACTACTAGAACTTACTACATCATCATTAACATCTATATTTAATCTATAATACTTTATATCATCAGTACTATATTCTCCTAATATATCTAAATTAAACATTAAGTTAAAATCATTTGAACCAGCCATAGCAATATTAGAACTATTCGCTTCTGCTATTAAGCTATATCCTTCATCATAAAAATAAACATTTGCACTATAAGTTATAGAACTATTAGAATTATTAACCACTTCTCCAGTTAAACCAAAAGCCATAGTTGAAGTATCAGAATAATCTTCAAATCTAATATTAGAAAAAGATAAATCTAATAAATCTAAATTCTTAACATCATTAATATCAGTATAAGATATCTCTCCACTTATGGCATTAACACCTATTGGATAAATACAAACTATAGATAGTATAACTATTGCAAACAAAAATATTTTCTTAAATCTTTTTTTCATTATCTTCACCTATACCTTAACATCAACATTTTCTCTTTCACTTATTTTCGCTTCAAACATTGACTTTGACTTAAATCCAAAAATCTTTGCAAAGATATTATTAGGAAACATTTCTACTTTATTATTAAAGATTCTAACTGTTCCATTATAATATTTTCTTGAATTTGCAATATCATCTTCTATTTTTACTAACTTATCACTCAAATCTTTAAAATTATCACTAGCTTGGAGCTCCGGATAAGACTCTACAAGTAACATAATATTATCAATATCTCTATTTAGTTTGAGATTAGTCTTTATTTTCTCATCATTAGACATATCATCATAAATATTACCTCTTAACTTAGTAATTTCTTCTAAAGTATCTTTTTCATGTTTTGCATAACTCTTAACTACTTCTACTAAATTAGGAACTAAATCCCATCTTTTCTTTAAATAAATGTCCATAGTAGAAAAAGCTTCTTTTACTTTATTATCTAAACTAGCAAAACTATTAAATAAAACAATAGCATAAATAACAATTATAATGATAACTGTTATAACAACATAAATCCACATAACTCTCACCTCTATCTTAATTTAATTCTATCATAATTAAATTTATATGACTACAAAAAAGAAATGTATCATCAATTACTAAATACTGCACACATTTCTTTTAAATCTTTTATTTTCTTTAAATACATATTATATTCTTCTTTTGTCATAACTCTATAATACTCAAAAGGACAATACTTTTTTTCTAGCTCAAAATAGAAAGTATCACCTATATCATTAATATTAACTAATTCAATAACATTATCATTTCTATCAATAATTAAATAGTAATTACCATTATTTAAATCCTTTAAAATAACCATAGGAACTAAATCATCTATATCTTTTTCTTTAATACTAGCTAACCTTCTTCTAGCATTTACTCTTTTCTTTTTAGGTAAAGAGAAAATATTTTTATTATATTCTATCTCTTCTTCCCAGGCACATCTTCTAATTTTATAACCATTATCATCTAATTTTTCTATTGGTATAGTAACAGTTGCAAAGAAGGTTTTATATATTCCCCCTTTAACTAAAATATCTGCCATTCCCTCTTCAAAAACTTCATTAGAATATATTTCATAACAATTAACACAATCATCAAGTTTTTCATAAACATAAAACATTCTATTTTTATAATCAATAAGAGAACCAACTCTAAGTGAATTGGGCATTCTCTTCTCTAAAAGTTTTAAACTTTTTTCTTTATATTTATTAATTATTTCAATTTCCCCAGTATTGAAAGTATCAACCAAATCATATTTTGAATTTATCTTTATTTTTTCAAGGTTTCTAAATATAAAACTATAATAAGTATTACCTATTAATAATCTATCACTTACTTTTGGATGTTTCTTTAGTCTATAAACTTCATAACTTCTCCCTTTAATAGAATCAATATAATACCTATTGCCGCTATATAAAATTACATCTCCAATACCTATTTTAAAATCTAAATACTTTTTCTCTATATCGGGTTTAACTTTAAAGCCACTATTTTTAAAAATATATAATTGTTTTTTCAACTGATTTAAATCGACATCATTAAGATGCCCTATCATCTCTACAAACTGTATTTCTTTTAATTCATATACTACCATACAATTTATAAATGAATTTTTTTTCATCTGATAATTTAATTTTCCTAGTGGATAATAAGCCATCTTCCACTGAAGCTCCCAATGAGGATTACTAGTACATTGCAAAGCATAAACTTTTCCCTTTGCTTTTTTAATAACAACATAAGGACTCTCTTGATGTCCTATTTTTATTCTGTTTTTCTCTTCATCACTTCGATATCTCTTAGCCCAAATAATATCACCAACATTTAGAAATGATAAATCATTATCTTTAACCTCTATTATCTTTTTAAAAAACTCTATTATTCTCATACCACACCTCCATTATTAATTACTTCAATAAAAGTATATCACAAAAGCATCAAAAAATAACATATTTTTAACAAAAAAAGAATTGTCTCTATAAATAGATAACAATTCTAATAAACTCTTAACTTATTATTTAAACTACGACTTAACTTATACTATCAATAAAGTCAGTTATATCATCATCACTTGGGTTTGAACTAAAACGGTGTCCTTCTTGCCAAGTACCAGTACCTGCTATATCTTCTAATAAATCACCACTTTGTCCTAAACCACTTGATGAAGAAGTACAGAATGGAATAACTGTCTTACCAGTAAAGTCATTCGTTTCTACAAAAGAGTTTACTGGCCAAGCAGCTATACCCCACCAAATAGGATAACCAATTAAAACAGTGTCATATGTATCCCAATTAGGAACAGTAGTATTCTCAAGTTCTACATCTCTTAAAGATTCATCATTATATTCTCTTGATACACGAGAATTATCATCAGTCCAGTCTAAATCTTCATCAGTGTAAGGATCACTAGGAACAATTTCAAATGTATCTGCATTTAAGTTTTCTGCAAGTCTTTCAGCTACTCCCTCTGTATTTCCAGTAGCAGAATAATAAACAATTAAAGTTTTACCAGTACCACTACCTATATTATCATCAGTAATATTTTCATCAGTTGTAGAATTACTATTTGTATTATTATTTACATTATTATCATCACTATCATTACTTAAAAATGAATACCCCAAAACTGCAACAACGGCAATAATAAGTACAAGAACTACACCTATAATTACATTTCTATTCATATTTTTCTCTCCTTACCAGTTTTTCTCTTCTTTACGACAGTCATCATTATTTCTTCTTTCCATTACCATCTTATCAAACCACTCTACCATAGCAGGATCTTGATGATTAAAGAATAAACTATCATTAGAATCTAACTTCTTAATCTTTTCCATATCTTCATCACTCAACTCAAAATCAAAGACATTAAAGTTTTCTTCCATTCTCTCAATATGAGTTGATTTACATGCAATAATAACACCACGCCCGATTAACCATCTAAGTATTACTTGAGCTGAGGTTTTACCATACTTTTTACCAATATTAACTAGTGTCTCATTAGTAAACATCCCATTCTTTCCTTCACCAAATGGTGCCCAAGCTTCTATTGCAACTCCATATTTTT
>CAMMKE010000005.1 GCA_946497375.1 uncultured Mycoplasmatota bacterium | reverse complement strand
AGGAATACATCCTACTTCCTATTATTGGTTAATCCGCAAACTTTCGGAAGAACCGCAGTGCCTACTGCTTTTTTCTTTTATTTTATGTTATACTAAAGTAGGGGAATAAAGATGTATGATTTTACTTTAGAAGAAATATTATCTCTTAACAATAAAAAATTATATGAGACCTATCATAATGAATAGAGAATTTAAAAACTAATAGAATAGCAAGACAAATAACTGAAAAAATGTATGGCGAAAGTATAAATAAAATATACGAAGCCATATTAAAAAAAGAGACCATAAATACTAGTACAGATACTGATTTCTTTATAGGAGATATAGTTTTGCTTCATGAAAGTATTAAAGAATATCATACTAAAGCAGGTATAACTTGTGATTTTTCTGGTAATATGATTAAAAGAGGAGGACTTTATTTAAATTATCGTCCTATGCTGGAAAATTTAACAACAAAAAAAGTATATGTGCTAAAAAGAAGTGTTAGAGTAGAACCAGCATATTATGATTTATTACCAACAAACATTACAGAATTAGAAGAACTAAATTACAAAATGAAATTGCAACTAGAAGATAATTATATAGATTATTCCCATCTTAACCAAGTAATGGGAGGAACACTAGTATTAAGGAGGTTAAACAAATGAGATTAGGAATAACTAATGACCATAGAGGTTACAAATTAAAAGTAGAACTTTTAGAAAAATTAAAAAAAGATTACGAAGTAATAGATTATGGTGCTAAAGGAACAGAAAATGTTGATTATCCAGACTATGCTTTTAAATTAGGAGAAGCACTTGTTGATAAAGAAATAGATTTTGGTATTGCCATTTGTGGTAGTGGAATAGGAATATCAATCGCTTGTAATAAAGTAAAAGGAGTACGTGCCGCTAGAGTCATCTCCCTAGAAGATGTAATAGAAACACGAGGGGATAATGATGCAAATATCATTTGCTTAAATGAAAATATGTCAGTAGATACAGCATATAACCTAATTATTACCTTTATAACAACTCCATTTTCAAATCAAGAAAGACATATTAGAAGAATAAATGAAATAAAAGAATATGAGGTAGGAAATGAGCGTTAAATACTTTTTATATTTTATCGTAACAATTATTGTCATTTGGAGTTTAGATTCAATTAATATCAATGCTATTTTAAAAAAAAATAAAATTTGGCAAGCAAGAGTATTTTATTTCTTTTTAGCAATTTCCTTAATCTACCTAGTAACAAACTGTATCTATGACTTATACGAATCTGCTATAATTATTTAAAAATTAAAATTTAAAGTATAATTTTTTCATTTTCGTTAAAACTCTTAATGAGGTGATATTAATGAAAAAATTAAGATTAAAAAAAGGAGCTATTATCGGAGCATACCTAATTGCTTTCTCACTAACAGGAATGAGTGCTTTCTATGTAAGTCAAAATATGCAAGCGAATAATCCTACTGAAGAAGACATAGAATATGTCAATTCATCTATAATTGATGATGATGAAAAGGATAGAGAAGTAATTAAAGAGGACGTTAAAATGGTAAAGCCATATACAGATGAAAATGTCCAAGTTCTTAAATACTTCTATGATTATCAAGCTAATGCCGACAGCCAAGAAAAATCAATTCTTTATCATGAAAATACTTACATTCAAAACTCTGGTATGGACTTTGGACTAGAAAATACCTTTGATATAGTATCAGTTTTAGATGGAACAGTAGTAGATGTAAGAGAAGATGAACTTCTTGGAACAGTTGTAGAAATAAAGCATGATAATGACTTCATTAGTAGTTATCAAAGTCTAAGTGAAGTATCAGTTAAAAAGAACGATACAGTAAAACAAGGACAAGTAATAGGTAAAAGTGGAACAAATACAATTGATCAAGATTTAGGAAACCATTTACATTTTGAACTTTACAAATCAGGTGAAGTAGTAGACCCTAGCAAATACTTTGATCAAGTAATTAGTGATACTACTGAAAAAAGTACTTCTGATAATACCACTACTGAAGATACAAGCGATAATAGTAACACTAATGAAGAAACGGAGTAAATGCCGTTTTTTTATATAAGGGACGTGAGACCTTTAACAAAAACCAAAACTTTGTGTTTACAAACATATCTTCTATAAAGTACACTTAAGTTACAAATGTTAAACAGAGGTGTTGGATTATGGAAATATATAAAGCATATAAATTTAGGTTATATCCAACAGATGACCAAAAAATATTAATTAATAAAACTTTAGGATGTAAACGTTTTGTATATAATCATTATCTTAATTATTTAAAAGATAATAATGGTATAAATAGATTTGATTTACATAAAGATTTACCTAAATTAAAAGAAGAAAATGAATTTCTAAAAGAAGTAGATTCAAGTGTATTATGCTCTGCTGTAGATGATTTATGTAAAGCTTTTAATGATTATTATGCTTAAAAAAGAGGGTATCCTAAATATAAAAATAGATTTAATAAGCAGTCTTATAGAACTAGTTGTGTAAGAGGTACTTATAAAGAAAAAGAATATAGTAATATAAAAGTAGATTTACTAACTAGAAATATAAAATTACCTAAACTAGGAAAAGTTAAAATAAGAGGTTTTAGAACTAAAGATAAAATAGAAGGAAAGATATTAAATGCAACTATAATAGAAGATGTAACAAATAAATACTATGTAAGCGTTGTAGTAGTAGAAGATATCTTAATAGAGAAAGTTACACCTACTAGTATAGTAGAAATAGACTTAGGAATAAAAGATTTAGTAATAACAAGTGATGGTATTAAATATAGGAATGAGAAAATATTAATGAAGTTTGAAAAGAGAATAAAAAGATTACAAAAAGAGTTATCAAGAAGAGAAAAAGGAAGTAAGAATTATTTAAATGCCATTGCAAATAAAATAGTTAATGACCATGATATTATAGTGACAGAGAGTTTAAAAGTAAAAGATATGTTTAAAGATAAGAAAAAAGCATTTAATAAAAGTCTATCAGATGCTGCTGTTAGTACATTATGTTCTCTAATAGAGTGGAAGTGTAAGATAAAAGAAAAGATTTATTATAAGATAAATACTTATTATCCAAGTAGTCAGATATGTAGTCATTGTGGATATAAGAATAGTAAGTTAAAAGATTTAAGTATAAGAGAATATGATTGTCCAAAATGTGGATCACATAATGATAGAGATATAAATGCTAGTTTAAACATATTATTAGAAGGATTAAGGTTACACTATAATTTGCAAAGTTTAGTTTAGATAATGCTTTAGATAAAATAATAATCAAATAACAAAATCAAATTAGTACGGTAGCGACTACCGGAGTTTAAGCCTATGGAGAATAGGGGTTACTCTATCTATGAAGTAGGAATCCTTGGAGGTAACGATAAGGGTGAAATAAAATTTATTTTATTTCAAATGTTCTAAGAAAAGTAATTTACAATAGTTTATATTTCTGCTAAAATATTAACAGTAAAAGGACGTGATAGAATGTTATCAAAAGATATTGGTATAGATTTAGGAACTGCAAATGTATTAATTTATATTAAAGGAGAAGGAATAGTTTTAAATGAACCTAGTGTAGTCGCTATTGATACTGATAATAAAAAAGTAGTAGCCGTAGGTAAAGAAGCAAGTGAAATGCTAGGTAGGACTCCCGAGAAAGTAAAAGCTATTAAGCCTATGAAAGATGGTGTAATCGCTGATTTTGAGATTACCGAAATAATGTTAGACTATTTTATAAGAAAAATACATGCTAGGAACTTTTTATCAAGACCTAGAATATTGATATGTTGTCCTACTAATGTAACTCCTGTTGAAAAAAATGCTATTAAAGAAGCAGCTGAGAGAACTGGTGCTAGAAAAGTATTTTTAGAAGAAGAGCCTAAAGTAGCAGCTATAGGAGCAGGTATGGATATATCTAAGCCTAGTGCTAACATGGTAATAGATATTGGAGGAGGTACTACTGATATAGCTATACTTTCTTTAAATGATATCGTAAATAGCACTTCAGTTCGTATTGCAGGTAACGTTTTTGACCAAGATATTGTTAAATATATTAAAGATAAATATAAATTACTAATAGGAGAAAAGACAGCAGAAGATATAAAAATAGAATTTGCAAACCTATATGAACCTGATAAAAAGAACAAAATTGAAGTAAGAGGAAGAGACTTAGTAACAGGTTTACCTAATACTATTGAAATAAATGAACAAGAAACAGAAGAAGCTTTACATGAATCTATTTATAAAATTGTTAAAGCAGCGACTAATGTATTAGAACAAACACCACCAGAGTTATCCGCAGATATTGTGGATAAAGGTATAATATTAACTGGAGGAGGTTCTATGCTTAAAGGACTTAATGAAGTCTTAAAGAAAGAATTAAAAGTTCCAGTTCTAATTGCAGATAGTCCTCTAACTTGTGTAGTAGAAGGAACAGGAGTACTTTTAGATAACATTAGATTATTAGAAGATAACAACTAAAAATATTAAGTTGTTTTTCTTTTATTGTAAAAATCTATTCCACTTGTTATAATTATTTTAGAAAAGAGGAAAAACTATGAATCAACAAATAATAGAGACTCTAAAAATTGTTATAACAACGTTTTTATGCTCTGCTTTAATAATGCCCTTTATGAAAAGAATAGCAAAACATATAGGAGCAATGGATATACCAAGAAGTGATGAAGGACATAGACATATTCATACTAAAGCTACCCCTAAATTAGGAGGAGTTGGTATATTTTTAGCTTTCCTAATAGGTTATATGTTATTTGGAACAGAAAGTGTTCAGATGAATTCTATCTTAATAGGAAGCTTTATCATAATATTAACTGGTATTGCCGATGATATAAAATCTATTCGTGCAAGGACAAAATTAATTGGCCAGATAATAGCAGCCTCTATCCTAGTATTTTATGGAGGATTCCTATTAAATAACATAACGGCCTTTGGTTATACTATTAACTTTGGATGGTTCTCCTATCCTTTAACAATTCTCTTTGTAGTAGCATGTGTAAACATAATAAATTTAATTGATGGTTTAGATGGTTTAAGTGGAGGAATTAGTAGTATCTTCTTCTTAACAATAGGTATTATAGGATTTTTCCAAGGACGTAGTGGTAGTTTAGTTATGATATTAACATTTATAATGTTAGGAGCAACATTAGGATTTTTACTTCATAACTTCTATCCTGCTAAAATATTCTGTGGTGACTGTGCCATGTACTTAGGCTTTATGATAGCAGTAATTACTCTTTTAGAGTTTAAAGGCCCAGCTTTTACTAGTTTATTTGTTCCCTTAATGATTTTAGGAATACCTATACTAGATACATTATTTGCAATTATAAGAAGGCTCCTTAAACATCAAGCACCATTCTCTCCTGATAAAGAACATATCCATCATCAATTATTGGGAATGAATTTTTCACAAAGAACTACAGTTTTAATTATTTATGGCTTTAATATCTTATTCGCCTTTGCTTCAATTTTCTATTCCCTAAAAGACCCTTTCATGGGTAAAATATTATATATAATAATATTTATCATCGTTGTATGGTTCGTTTTAAGAACAACAGTTATCTCTAAAAAGAACAAAGAAGTAACAGATAATATAATCGAAAAAGTAGGCGAAGTTATTAAAAAAGAACCTAAATCTAAAAAAAATAAAAATAGGGCTAAATAGCTACTATTTTTTTTTGACAAAATTCCTATAAACTGGAAATATATGGTAAAATTTAAAGGTGTGCAGTATAAAAGGAGGAGGTAGTAGTGTTAAGTTTTATTATATGTGATGATGAAAAGGAATTTAGAGATTTAATAAAAGGTGAGATTGATAAGTTTATGATGAACTATGATACTGAATATAAGAAATATGAATGTGAAAACTATGAGAAAAAGTTTGAAACTCTGGCAAGAAAAGAAATTGGTTTTAAAGTCTACTTCTTTGATATTAAGACGAAGAATGGTTCAGGTCTAGATGCTGCGAGATTTATAAGAGAAGAATTAGATGATTGGAATTCTATTATCATAATCGTAACTGCTTTTGCCGAATATAGATATGAAGCATTATCTAATAGGTTATATCTATTAGACTTTATAAGTAAGTTTGATAATTGTAAAACTAAATTGAGAGAAACACTTAAAATAGTATATAAACAATATAACAATAGAGAAAAGTGTCTTAGTTACGAATATAACTACACTATTTATAAAATTGAACTTAGAAATATTATCTTCATTGAGAAAGAGCAAGATAGTAAAAGATGTATAATTCATACAGATTATGGAACATTTAAAGCTCCATATACATTAAGTGCAATATCAAAAGAATTAGATAAGAGATTCTTAAAAGTACATAAGAGTCTAATTTTAAATACAGATAAAATAAGAGAATATGATACCAAAGAAAATGAAGTGTTATTTGTTAATGGTATGAGTACTAACTTAATATCTAGAGCAGGTAAAAAGGAGTTGATTGAGTATGTCACCAATGTTGATTAAATTTATTAGTGTAGCTGTAATGAACTTAACTGCTATATTAATAACGAAAAAATTAATGAAATCTAGAAAAAAGATTTTGTCATTAAGAACAATAATTTGGTTTATTGTAAGTATGCTACCAACTGCTATTTTTTACAGTTCTGATTATGACTTTACTACTTTTTTAACCTTTCTGATTCTAATTTACATTTTGAAAAATATTTTTGATATGGATATTTTAGCTAGTTCTATATTAACATTATATATTATGGTTGTTTCAGCTTTCTTTGATTTAGCAGGTTCAACTATAATTGTTCACTTTTTAAGTTTAAATGAGATTAGAAGTAATTTTATTATTATGTTTATATGTAATTCCTTTGTATCTATATGTACATATTTAGTTTTTTGTATTTCCATAATTAAAAGTTTAGTAAATAATAGTATAAATAAAATTCAAAAACCTAAAAATAGAAAAATAATTATGTATTGCTTATTTGGATATATTGCTATAGCAATAAGTTTTTATATAGCTTCAAAGGTGTTTATACCAACAAAAAATTATTTTATAATTAATGTTGTTATTTTAACTTTTATAGCTATGATATTCATTTATATGAATGAAATTATTAAATATGACAAATTATTAATACAAAATAATATTCTCTATGAATGTATGAATAATGTTGAGGAATATCAAGAAAAACAGGATTTAAGAATACATGAATATAGAAATCAATTATCAAAAATTATATCTATAACTAAAGATGAAACTGTAATAAAGATGTTAAGTGATATTTTAAAGATAGATTTAACAACAGATAATTACATTTTAGGACAAATTAAACATATACCAAAAGGTGAAATAAAAAGCTTAATCTATTACAAACTATTAGTAGCTAATAAACAAGGACTAAACATATCAGTTGATATTAGCCCTAAACTAAACCAAGATGATTTTAAATTAACAATAAACTCTAACAGAGAATTAAGCCAGTTAATTGGTATTTATTTTGATAATGCTATAGAAGCAGCCGTTGATTCTAAGAAAAAACAAGTATCTTTAGAAATATATAAGATAAGACATAACATAATTTTTGTTATTACTAATACATATAAAGGAAAAATAAAATTAAGAAATGTTATTAAGAAAGGTTTTACTACAAAGGGAAAAGAACATGGTAAAGGATTATATTTTGCCAACAAAATAACAAATAACTCTTCAGAATTTACAAATGATACTAAAGTAATGGGAGATTATTTCATCCAAAAATTAGAAATAAAAAAAGAGTGATATAACACTCTAATTAATCCATATTTTTTAGTGCTTTTGGTTCTTCAATTAACCACCATCCACAACCTACGCTAGCACTTGCAGTAGCTAACATAGCAACAGCTGCTAGAACTTTAGCCATTCTTTTTTTCATTCCCTTTTCATTCCTTTCTTTACTACTATTTATTTAAACATTATATATGTTTAAACCCTCTTATAATTTCTATATGGTTCTTTAAATATTAAATACATAATAGGAGATATTAATATTGTTTCAATAAGTAAAGCTGCCATTAATAAATTACTAATTTCCATACCATTAAACACTATAATAAGTATGCTGTATATAATTGCCAAACTACAAGCAGATACCTTTCTAATTATTCTTTTTTTCTTATTAGTTAAAGGTCTCTTCCAGGTGTCAGCAGGAGCACAAATTATAAATGTTATAACTGAAATTATACATAGAACTATTTTAATAGTAAGACCAACCTCAATATTGGTAA
The DNA here is from genome assembly GCA_946497375.1 of uncultured Mycoplasmatota bacterium. The sequence goes on along the minus strand of CAMMKE010000005.1, from coordinate 23,430 downwards.
ATAAATAAGGTAATCCTAAAATTAAAATTGTACTTGTTATTAAACAAACTATAGACTTACTTGCATGGAATCCAAAACCAGGAAACCTTATAATATTAAAGAGTATCAAGGTAATAATAAATTCTTTAATAAATCCCAGAAGGAAAGCTATCAGAAAGATTACTACAAGCTTAGTTATAGTCATATATAACCCTTCTAAACCATATTGTAATTTTTCTTTTTTTTCTTCGTTTAAGTTTTCTTGATTACTAGCAATAAAGTTCATAGTATGATTTAAAAATACCTCTTTCATACCATTCCTCCTATGCTATAAACATTATATCTCTATAATATTTTAAAATATAAATTTTCCATGAAATACACAATATGAGCTTTTAAAAGATATTTCGACATACTTTTTCATTAAAAATACCATTTAAGGCCTCACAATAACAATTGACGGCAATTTTCTAAATATCCTTATAGCAGTTGCTATAATGGACTCACATCGTTTGAAAAGTAGTTCTAGCAAAAAAAGGAATAAAAAGATGTGGAGGTGAGCCTAGTGATTGGAAAAGTAAAATGGTTCAATAATGAAAAAGGATATGGATTTATTGAATACAAAGAAAATGAAGATATTTTCGTTCATTATTCAACGATTAATTGTGACGGTTATAAAACTTTGTCTGAAGGTCAATATGTAGAATTTACATTACTTGAAACTAGCAAGGGATATCAAGCAGTCGATGTTACACCAATAAAAGAACCAGCTTTAGCAAAATAGTTGGTTTTTTGCTCCTTTTGTGGTATAGTAATATCAAGGAAGGTGATAATATGGAAATAATTATTCGTGGTGACAAAATTGAAGTAACTGCTGCTATGAAAGACTACATTAATGAGAAATTGAAAAGACTAGAGAAATATCTAGAAAATAGTGATAGTGTACGTGCTAACGTAGTAGTGAAAGTTAAAGGACACATGCAGACTGTCGAAATTACTATTCCACTTCACAATTTTATTATTAGGTCTGAAGAAACTCAAGATGACTTCTATGCATCTGTTGATAAAGCTATAGATGTTATAGAGCGTCAAATAAGAAAGAACAAAACTAAGATTAAAGCTAAAGAAGCTAAGACTAGAATTGACTTTAGTATCGTTGATATTGAAGAAGAAGAACATGAAGAAAATAATACTATTAAACATAAGAAAATAGAAGTAAAACCTATGGATGAAGAAGAGGCAATACTTCAATTAGAATTACTAGGTCATGAATTTTATTTGTTTAAAAACGTTGACACTGATAAAGAAGCAGTGGTTTATAAAAGGAAAAATGGTGGCTATGGTATAATAGAAGCCGAGTAAAGATAAAAAATGAGGATGATATTAAAAATATCATTCTTTTTTTTGACAAAATCTCCCTAAAACCTTTTTATTATCTTAATTTTCTGATAAAATACTTTATGCAAGGAGATGTTTATAATGGGATTATTTAGAAAACTATTTGATCATGAATATAAAGAATTAAAAAAGTTTACAGCACAAGCTGACAAAATAGTCGCACTTGATGAAGAAATGACTAAGTTAAGTGATGATGAACTAAAACATAAAACAGAAGAGTTTAAAGAAAGATTAGCAAACGGTGAAACACTAGAAGATATTTTAGTAGAAGCTTTCGCTGTTGCAAGAGAAGCAGCATACCGTGTTATTGGAGAAAAGCCTTTCTATGTTCAAATACTAGGTGCCCTAGCAATCCACTATGGAAATATAGCAGAGATGAAAACTGGTGAAGGTAAAACTTTAACTTGTGTTATGCCTGCCTATCTTAATGCCTTAGAAGGAAAAGGTGTTCATATTATTACAGTTAATGAATATCTTGCAACTCGTGATGCTGAATGGATGGGAGGAATACATCGTTTTCTTGGTTTAACTGTAGGTGTTAATACAAGAGATATGTCTCCTAAAGAGAAACAAGAAGCTTATAACTGTGATATTTTATATTCAACTAATAATGAAATAGGTTTTGATTACTTAAGAGATAATATGGTAATTAGAAAAGAAAATAGAGTACAACGTCCTCTAAACTTTGCTATTGTCGATGAAGTTGACTCTATTCTAATTGATGAAGCAAGAACTCCATTAATAATATCAGGAGGAGCACAACATAGTGCCAACCTATATATAGATGCTGATAAATTTGCTAAATCTCTTAAAGAAGAGACTGATTACATCTGTGATGAGACAGGTAAAAGTACAATCAGTGTATCACTAACTGATGAAGGTAGTGAAAAAGCAGAGAAAATGTTTAAGATAAAAAATCTATATGAAATAGAAAATGCTACCCTCCTACATTATATTAATCAAGCTCTACGTGCTAACTATGCTATGAAAAAAGATGTAGACTACGTTGTTCAAGATGATGAAGTAGTAATAGTAGATCAATTTACTGGACGTTTAATGAAAGGAAGAGCTTATAGTGATGGACTTCATCAAGCAATAGAAGCTAAAGAAGGAGTTAAGATTAACCAAGAAACTAAAACACTTGCTACTATTACCTTCCAAAACTTATTTAGAATGTATAAAAAACTATCAGGTATGACTGGTACTGCTAAAACAGAAGAAGAAGAGTTTAGAGATATCTATAATATGTATGTTATTGAAATACCTACTAATAAACCTGTTATAAGAGTAGATGCCCCAGACTTAGTTTTTGCAACACGTGGTGCTAAATATAAAGCAATTATCAATGAAGTAAAATCTCGTTATGATAAAGGTCAACCTGTCTTAATTGGTACTATCGCTATTGAAACTAGTGAATTAATTAGTGACTTATTAAAGAAGGCTCATATACCTCATGAAATATTAAATGCTAAGAATCATGCTCGTGAAGCAGAGATTATTTCTAAAATCGGTGAACATCGTTCTGTAACTATCGCTACTAACATGGCTGGTCGTGGTACAGATATTAAGCTATCAGATGAAATAAGAGAGCTTGGAGGACTTTGTGTAATTGGTACAGAACGTCATGAGTCACGTCGTATCGATAATCAGTTAAGAGGTCGTTCTGGACGTCAAGGAGACCCAGGTTATACGCAATTCTTTGTCTCTATGGAAGATGACTTAATGATTAGATTTGGTAGCGAACATATTAGAGAAATGATGAAGAGCTTTGGTTTTGGAGACCAAGCTATTCAAAGTAAAACCTTTACAAAAGCTATAAGTACTGCTCAAAAACGTGTAGAAGGAAATAACTTTGATGCCAGAAAGCATTTGCTACAATATGATGATGTTATGAATACTCAAAGAGAAATCATGTATGGTAAACGTAATGAAATCTTAGATAGTGAGTCTATTCATGAAACAGTATTAAACTCAATTCACAATCATATTACAGATTTAGTTAAACTTAGAGATATTGACAGAGGTATTCCAGATGAAGAATTACAAAATATTACAGAGTTTGCTAATGAAAACTTACTTAAAAATGATATTACAAAAGTAGAACTTGAAAATAAAAGCGCTGATGAAATAATAGAATATCTTTATGAAAAAGCTAAAGGTGAATATGAAGCTAAGATTAAAGAAGTACCAGTAGAAATTAGTAATGAGTTTGAAAAAGCATTATCTTTACAAGTTATAGATAATTACTGGATGGAACAAATAAATGTAATGAGTCACTTAAGAGAAGGAATTTACCTTCGTCAGTATGGACAAGATGACCCTCTAAGAGCATATACTACAGAAGGTTATGGACTATTTGATGATATGCTTCAAAAAATAGATAGAGATATAACAGTCTTCTTACTAAAGGCAGAAATTAGACAAAACATCGAAAGAAAGCAAGTTGCAAAGAATCAACAGACTAATGATGTTAAAGATACCAAGAAAACACCTAAGAAAGTTAAAAAAGTAGGTAGAAATGACCCATGTCCATGTGGAAGTGGTAAGAAATATAAACAATGTTGTGGAAAAAATAAATAAAACTTTATTCTATAAGTATTTTGTAAAATTGCATTAAAGGAGAAAAAAATGGAAAGACCTATAACTACGCTATTTATGCTAGAATCATTAGATGGAAAAATAAATAGTGGGAATAGTGATAATTTAGATGCTGATAAAGATTGGTGTCAAATTAAAGGTGTAAAAGAAGGATTACATCAATATTATGAAATAGAAGCAACAACAGATTATTACTCTTTAAATACTGGTAGAGTAATGGCTAAAATCGGCATTAATGATAGAAAAGAATATCATGAGAAAGTAGATATCAGTTTTATAATTATTGACAATAAACCTCATTTAAATGAACATGGAATTGATTATCTATGTAATTGGGTAGAAAAGTTAATATTAGTAACTACAAATAAAAATCATATAGCTTTTTCCTTAAAAGAAAAGTATGAAAACTTAGATATTCTTTATTATGAAGTTTTAGATTTAAAAACTTTATTAACTGATATGAAACAAAAATATAATGCTGAAAAAATAACAATCCAATCTGGTGGAAATTTAAATGGAAAATTCTTACGAGAAGATTTAATTGACTATGTTAATATTGTAATTGCTCCATTATTAGTAGGAGGTAGAGATACTTCTACATTAATAGATGGAGATGCTATTAGTACAGTAAATGAATTAAATAAGTTGAAAGCATTACAATTAATTGAATGTAATAAATTAGAAGACTCTTATATTCAATTAAAATATAAAATAATTAGATAATAAAAAACATATTAAGAACACTTGTGACCTCATTAAGTCATAAGTGTTTTTTCTGTAAAAATAATACTATACATTTGCAAAGCTGTATGTTAATACATACACATAACTATTAGAACGAGTACACTATTTTACAAAATATTCGTGATTTAATATTATAGAAAATATATAAATATAGTATTCATTCCCTTAAGAAAAATAACATTATAATATATCAATTAGAGGACGGTAAGACAAAGATAGATGTAAAATTAGAAGATAAAACAAACAACAAATGGTTGATTTATATGATACAAGTAAACATAATATTAGTTCGCATATAAAAAATATTTTTAATGAAGGGGAGGTAAGTGAGAATTTCAACTGTCAAGAAATTCTTGACAGTTCAAAAAGAAGAAAATAGGAATGTTAACATTGTTCACAAAATACCATTTTATTTGATAGCATATGTAAGAAAAATCTAAATAATATTGTTATAAAGGAAATACTTAGTCAAACTTTAAAAATTAGTTTAAATAAGTATAGATAATCATTTCAATGATATTAGAAATATTGATAAGATATTAACTAAATATTGGAAAGTAAGATAACTAATGACAGCTTTAGGATATTCTAGATGGAGAAATTTTAAAAAGATTATTAATAAATCAAAAATATCATGTAATGTTAGTAACATTAATGTAAGTGACCGTTTTGCCAACGTCGGCAAAACGGTGCCAATGCCAATAGAGAAAAAATCATATAAAAAGTCTATTGTGAAAAAGCTTGATAAGAACTCAACATGTCGGAAATTCCGACATGTTGGATAATAAAAAAGCTATAAGTAATAAAATAGATGATAAAGAAAAACATGAATAGTTTTATCTACTAACTAAAAACTGTAAAGTTATGCTAAAAAGTATAACTTTTTTTGTTAATTACACATTTTATAAAAATTAAAATGCTATAATGAATATAGAAAGGATGGTAGAAATGAAAGGATTAAGAATATTCCAATATGGTTGTGGAAAAATGAGTGTTTATACTATGAAATATGTCATAGAAAATGGTGGTACTATAGTTGGTGCTGTCGATATTAATCCAGGTGTTATAGGAAAAGATATCGGAGAAATTATGGGAGGAGATAAAGTAGGAGTAGTTGTTGATAATGCTAATAAGGCAGAAGAACTTCTAACTGAATTAAAACCTGATTGTGTTATCGTTACAACTATGAGTTTACTTTCAGATGTAGAAGATGCCCTAATGGTATGTGCAAAATGTGGAGTTAATGCTATTACTACTTGTGAAGAAGCATTCTTCCCAATGAACTCTAACCCTACTTTAACAGAAAAAATTGATAAACTTGCTAAAAAGAATAATTGTACAATTACAGGTAGTGGTTATCAAGATGCTTTCTGGGGTAATCTAATAACTACTTTAATTGGATCAAGTCATAATATCACTAAGATAAAAGGAAGCTCTTCTTACAATGTAGAAGACTATGGTATCGCTCTTGCTAAAGCCCATGGAGCAGGACTTACTAAAGAAGAATTTGAGGAACAAGTAGCTAAAGCTGATGAAATAAGTGACGAAGAACGACAAAAAGTAATAGAAAGTGGAACTTACTCTCCATCATATATGTGGAACGTTAACGGTTGGCTTTGTGATAAATTAGGTTTAACCGTAGTAAGTCAAAGACAAAAATGTGTTCCTCAGTTTAATGATTATGATATTGAATCATCTACTTTAGGAATGACAGTTAAAGCTGGCATGGCTACAGGAATGAGTGCAGTTGTTACGACAGAAACAAAAGAAGGAATTACTTTAGAGACAGAATGTATTGGTAAGGTTTACAATAAAGATGAGTTTGATAGAAATGAATGGACAATCTATGGTGAACCAGACACTGTTCTAGTAATTGAAAAACCAGATACCGTAAGATTAACTTGTTCTGCTATTGTTAATAGAATTCCTGATGTAATTGCAAGTGAAGCTGGCTTTATTCCAACATCTCGTATGGGAGAGTTAAAATATATAAAAGAGTCTAACAACTAAAAATATAAATAATTTCTATTAAAATGTAAAGCTGGAGTTATTTTGTTAAATAAAAATAGTGCTAGTGAATAAATCACTAACACTATTTATAATTTATTTATAAAATTTGTTTTATTCTATAAAGTGCCTCACCTGATCTATTATGAAGTGTATTAACAATTTGTCCAACCTGTAAATTTTTTTCTTTAAAACTTTCTTTATCCATATAAACTGTAGTTGTTGCATATTCTTTAGCAGGTTTAAAAAAACTATTATAACCAAATATTAACTTAATTTCATATCTATTTTTATCTTCTTTTATTTCATAGATATAACTTGTTCCAATTAAGAAATTATTATTTTCTTCATATATTTGAAATTCTTGATTTCCAATTTTTTCTATATCTTCTTTAGACATTCTTCTCTTTATTTTTTCAATTTGTTTTTTTTCTACTTTTAATATTATAGAAAGAACTACTATACACATAGCCACACTTAATATTGAAATTAAACAAAACTCTAACATTTTTATCTCCGTAAAAGCATTAATATGTTATACATCTATAATTTGTATATTTTTTAAGCCTCTATCCTTTTTCATGTTTTTTATATCGTCCTTTGATAAATCTGAAGCTACACAAATTTCTTCACCTGTAATTAAGTCTTTTATGAAGAATTCATAACTTCTATCTTCTTCCAGTATTCCTTTTGGCTTTTTAATTAAAATATGTTTTGCATATGCTTCTAATTTTTGTTCATCTGTATTATTTGCATTTTCCATTTCTTCTTTTCCTTCTTTGCTTTTTAATTCAACACCATTTGAACAAATAGGACACATTTTAAAATATGTTTTCTTAATCGGAAAAATTGGTAGATGACATATATGTGCCCATTTAGTATATTTTACATATGCTTTTTTATACACCTTATGACAATATGGACATTCCTCTTTTTCTCCATAAAAGCCTTCAAACTTCGTAAAATAACGAGTTCCATATATTATAAAATACATCTTTAGTTTCACTCCTTCATTTTCTATTATATTTTACTATACTTTTCGATAAATTTAGAAAAGTTTTCATTCTGATAAGGTAAGGTATCATCATTTATTTTTGCATATAAATAATATTTTTTTCTATCTATAGTCTTTATTACAACACTTTTAAGCTTTTTATTTAATAGTGCAAACTTTTTAACTTCTATACTTGCAATAAAATCATTCTTTAAAAAAGTAAATGAATCTTTATTTACAACTAAACTCTTTAATTCTACCTTTAAAGAAATCTTAGATTGCACTAAATAAAAAAATCCTATACCATCTTCTGTTTGATTAATTAGTAATGCTTCAAAAGGATATTTCATCCCTGATATGGCACCAGAGTATTTTCGATAATCTTTCATTAAAACAAAATAATTATTTTCTTTACCTATACAATTTTTTTCTTCAAATAATTTTTTAACTTTTTCTAAAGTATTAAATTCTTCCATTCTTATATTCCTTTCTTTCTATTTAATTATACTACATTTCATATTGTAATAGAATTTTTATATATTATCCACAGCTAGCATCATTTTAAGTCATAAGTTACCCTCCTCAAATCTAAAATAACATAGTTTAAATCTTTTTACCAGTATTTAATATAATTATTTAATAAATAGTGTCTAAAAATAATAATATTAACCCCTATATTAAATAATTTTAAGTCCAATTATAAAAAGTAAATTAACATAAATTATTGTTATCTTTGATAATTTTTGTAATTTATTTACTAAAAATGATATAATCTTATATATGACATTTCGTCATAAAAAAGAAAGGGATGCTTATAATGAAATCAGATCATCCATATGTTGGAGTTGATTGTATAATTACTAATGAAAAAGGAGAAATACTATTAATGCATAGAACTGCAGGTGCATATACTGGATATTGGGGATTAATCGCTGGTGCTATAGAGTGGGGCGAAGAAGTAAAAGATGCACTTAAAAGAGAAGCTATGGAAGAAATTGGTGTTGAACTTGGAAATATTAAATTTACTGGTAGATATTATGACAAAATAGGTAGACATCCAACAAAAACATTCATATGCTTGCCTCATACTTGTGATATTATAAGTGGAACACCCAAACCTGTAAGTGAATGTGATGAAGTAAGATGGTTTTCAAAAGAAGAAGTAAGAAAAATGACACTAGCATATGACCACAAGCAAATGCTAGAAGATTTGAATTTAATTTAGTAACAATAAAGTAGAAATCAAATGCCTATTATTTGATTTCTTTTAATAGTAAAAAACTTATTTTGTTTGACGAATGATTAAAATACACATATAATATCATTAAAGAAAAGAGGAAATAGTATGAGACTTAGTAGATTAAATATTAAAAAGATTAACTTAATTGATATTGATAAAAATTATTCAGGACAGGATATCTTGATGAAATTAGGCGAACTATACCAATATGAAAGTGGTATTTATGGATATGGAAATCTTTGGACTAAATTAGAGCGAATCGTTGAAAATATTATTATTGAAGAATTAGATAAAGTAGGTTGTGTTCAAGTAGAGTTTCCAAAACTACAACCAAAGAAAATATGGGAACAATCTAATAGATGGGATATGTACACAAAAGAAGGAGATATTATGTTCACCTTAGATAATAATCTAGGAGAATATGGCCTTGCTCCAACTGCAGAAGAGTGTGCAACCTTATTTGGTGCCAATAGACTTCCTTCCTATAAGAACTTACCTGCTATATATTATCAAATAGGAGAGAAGTTTAGAAAAGAAATTAGAACTAGAGGTTATCTTTTTAGACCAAGAACCTTTGTTATGATGGATGCTTATTCTTTTGATAAAACAGAAGAAGATATGAAAAAAACATATGACTTAATGCATAAAGCTTATCTAAATATCTTTAAAAGACTAGGTATTAAAATTATGCCTACTGTAAGTGATAATGGAGTCATAGGTGGAAGTGTAGCTGAAGAGTTTCAAGCTGCAACTAAACTTGGAGAAGATACAGTTCTATATGATGAAGAACAAAATCTAGGTATTAATAAAGAAGTATTAGAATTTGATAATAAAGATGAATATTTAAAACAATTAAATATCACTGATACTAGTAAATTAAAAGAATATCAAGCCGTAGAGTTAGGTAACAATTTCCAATTAGGAACAAAATATTCAGAAAGTATGAAATTATTCTATACTGATGAGTTTGGCAACAATAAACCTTATTATATGGGATGTTATGGAATAGGACTAGGTAGAATAATCGCTTGTCTAATAGAAAATAATGTTATTAGAAAAGATGATAAAATTAAAGGATTAACTCTACCATATGAAATCGCTCCATATAAAGTACAAATCATTTATAATGAAAACAATAAAGATAAAGCAGAAGCTTTATATAAAGAATTAACAGATAATAACATCAATGCCATTATCGATGATAGAGAAAACCTAACAATTGGTAATAGAATTAATGATGTATATGTACTAGGTACTCCTAAAATGATTATATTAGGAAATAAATTTGATGGAGAAAACTATTGTATAGAAAATACAAAAGATAATACTACTGATACAGTTAAAGTATCTGAAATAGTTGATTATTTTAAGAATTTATAAAAAACTTTAGATCTTATAATATTACATCTAATAATATAAATGATTAAGGTCATATTAAGGAGATAGTAATTATGCTTGAAATAAATAAAACAAAAGATGCAGAAGGTTATGATAGATTTAAAATCATAACAGATACTGGAAGTTTTGATATAATGTTTGGAGGTAATCTAGATTTGTATTGGTCTTATTGGCCAGAAGAAGACTTTGAAGATTGGCCTTTATCGAAAACTTTTACTATTACCAAAGAAAATTATTTTTTATATCAAAAAATTGATGAACTTTATAAAAATATTAAAGAACAACGTCCTTATCCAAAAACAGATAAAGATGAGTATACTTCTTTTTTAGAATTAAACTTAAGAAATTCAAATGAGTCTAAAAAGGTAGATTATGCTTATGAAAAATTGTTTCAAAACGACATTATTAAATGGTATTCAGATGATATGCCGTTAGAAAATGCTAGTAGTTTAGAAATAAAAAAACAAGAAGATACTTATTCTATAACATTTTTTCAAGGTAAAGAAGAATATGATTTTCCTACATATAGTGTTCGCTTTAGAAATAGTGGTAGTAGATACCATCCCTATAACTTTGCTTTTATGAGTATGTATAATGCTTTAAGTGAGTATGACTCTAATTATCATCAAATACATATAGAAGAATATTTATATAATAAAAAATTACAAAAGCTAAAAAAATAAGGAGCCAATTTGGCTCCTCAATCTATATATATGAGGATCTTCACACTTAACAGTGAACCTTCCTCATTAATACTATATGCAGATTTGTTTAAAATATACAAAATAATTGCCCAAATTTCAAAAAAATGTTAGTATATCTACCAAGAAGTTGAAGTATATGGAAATAAATTTAGGAATGCTTGCTTTTGAAGTAACTAGAAGATGTAATGAGAGTTGCCTTCATTGTTGTAAAGGTAAAGCAGAGTCTATTGATATGACTAAAGAGATAATTGATAAAGTCTTAAAAAATCCAAACTATAAGATTAAAGAAATGAAATATTTAGCAATAGCAGGAGGAGAACCAACTTTAGTGCCTGATATTGTTGTCTATTTAATAGATACCATCATCGAAGAAGACATATCTATCACTAGTAATATTAATTTTATTACAAATGGTTTTATCTATAGTGAGAAAATAATAGATTCCCTAGATAGATTAATGAAATATTTAAAAACAAAAGAAAATTGTAAAGATACAAGATTAGTCTTTGAAATATCTAATGACCAGTTTCATAAAAGGCCAAGTAAAGAAGTATTAGATAAATATAAAAAGTTATCATATATTGATAAAAGTTTCTTTGAACAAAGAGAAATACCTAAAGAAAAAATATTAAATGATGGTAGAGCTAAAGAAAATGGATTAGGTGGTAACAGAACATATAAGAATTATCTATCTCCTATAGATATAAAATTGGACAGGGATAAACTTACAATTAAAAACGAATTAATAATAACATCTAATGGTAATGTAACATCAGCAGTAGGTGGACCTTATAAAGATGAAGATGAGAATTCTTGGGGAAATTTAAATGAAGAAGATTTTTCTAAAATTATAATCGATAAAAAGAAGTCTATTGTCTAGTTTAGACTTCTTTTTATTTGTTTTAATTATAAGAATAATGCTATATAAACATAACAAAGAATTAGAAATTTTCTTGCTTTTAATTAAAAAAAGTGTATAATAAGTATCAACATGAGGGGAGAGTATATATGTTAAAAGATATTTTGATAGAATTAGGTGTACCAGATGATGAAAATATTTTAAAAATCGCTCAACTTGAAATTAGAAAGAATTTAACAGATGACAATATTGCTTCTGCCGATAAAAATCATATTTGGTATAAAGAAAATGACAAAACATATTATGTAGGTGCAATAAAAGAAAATGATAAAGTTATAGGACTATCTGTTAATACAAAGTCTTCTAATGGCTTTGAGAATTTTACTTATACAAAGAATATAATATTTGGAGGAACAAATTTTGGCTTTAATGAATTTAGAGGCTTAGAATATGCAAAAAATATGAGCCGGCTTTTGTCAATGATGCATGCATCAACTGAAAAAAAAGATAAAGAAGAATTTGAAAACTATATAAAATCATACAGAGATATATTTTCTATTTATGCTGATTTCCACTATGGAAAGAAAGCAGATGATTTTATTAACAAAGATGTTAAAATTATTGTTTCTGAATTAATAAAAGTTGAAAATCCTGATGTAGATATCTATCTTCCTACATCAAAAGGAATAACCATAGATGAAAATAATAAATTTGGAGTTATTGAACCACATAGTTGTCTAATTTTTGCCCTTGATGATAAAGCTAAACAATACTTATACGATGTGACTAAAAGTTGCCCTCAACTTTCATTATTACCATATACCGATTTTTATAATTTGTGTTATAGTGCAGTAGAATTTAGAAAAGAAAATTCCTTTGAAAATGGTAAGATAATTAATCATGGTAGAATAAAATATTTTTACTTTATCTATTCTGAGGAAGAAAATATATATGATACTATAATATCTAGAAACTTAAGAGAATGTATAAATGATTATGAAAACAAATACCATTTTAAAACCAAATTAGATTTTCTAGATGATGGTAGTGATTTACTAGATATAGATAAACCATTATCATCATATCAAAAAGTAAAATCTATAAATTCACAATAAAAAGTTGTCTAATGTAGACTTCTTTTATCTTTAAATATTTGTTATAAAAATAAATATCTTGTATAATACTAATAAAGAGAGTTGGTAAGAATGAATAAAAATGAATTATTAAGAGAATTAACAAGTGAAAAAGAAGAAATACTAAGTTTATGGAGGTCACTTTGACACTGATAAAAAACTTAAAGAACTAGAAGAACTAGAAAAAGAAACTACTAAAGAAGACTTTTGGAGTGATCCTAGTAAAGCAGAGACTACTATTAGTGAGTTAAAGAGTTTAAAGGAAAGAACATCTAAGTTAATAGACTTAAAGAAAAAAATATTTGACTCTATAGAATTACTAGAGATGTTAGATGAAGAAAGTGATAAAGAATTATTACAAACAATTGAGGAAGATAACAAAACTATAAAAGAAGATTTAAAGAGTTTAAGTATCTATCTACTATTTAATAAACCATATGATAAAAATAACTGTATCATTGAAATACATCCTGGTGCAGGAGGAACTGAGTCTTGTGACTGGGCTAATATGCTTTATAGAATGTATACAAGATACTGTGAGAAAAAGAACTTTAAAATAGAACTACTTGACTATCAAGCAGGTGAAGAAGCAGGAATTAAGAGTGTCTCTTTCAAAGTAAAAGGTGAATATGCTTATGGTTATTTAAAAAATGAAAAAGGAGTTCATCGTCTAGTTAGACTATCTCCCTTTGACTCATCTAATCGTCGTCATACATCCTTTGCAAGCATCGATATAACTCCAGAAATATCTAAAGATATTAAGATAGATATAAATGAAAAAGACTTAAAAATAGATGTCTATCGTTCAACAGGTGCCGGAGGTCAAGGAGTAAACACTACCGATAGTGCTGTTCGTATTACCCATTTACCTACTAAAATAGTTGTAACTTGTCAAAATGAAAGAAGTCAGATTCAGAATAAAGAAACAGCTTTGCAAGTCTTAAAAAGTAAGTTATATGTATTAGAGGAACAAAAAAAAGAACAAGAGCTTGCTAAAGAAAAAGGTATTCAATCTAATATAGACTTCGGTAGTCAAATAAGAAGTTATATTTTACATCCTTATTCTTTAGTTAAAGACCATCGGACAGGTTATGAAACAAGTGACACTAAAGGAGTATTAGATGGAGAGATAGATGAGTTTATTGAAAGTAGTCTAAAAGGAGGACTAAATGAAAGAAACGATAAAGCATAAGATAAAAATTAAAGAATTAATTGAATTTATCATAGGTTGTTTTTTAGTAGCTCTAGCCTTTAATCTTTTCATGTCTCCTAATAACTTAGTAGCAGGAGGAGTAAGTGGCTTTTCTTTAATATTAAAGCATTTCTTTGGACTTAATCCTTCAACAATTATCTCTATCGCTAACGTTTTCTTAATCATTTTATCATTCCTAGTCTTAGGAAAAGAAAAAACTAAAGCGACAATATTAGGCTCTATTCTTTTTCCTGTTTTTGTAAGTTTAACAGAACATTTATCTACTTATATAAGTTTTAAAGAAAGTGAAATGATACTAATCGCTGTCTTTGGAGGAGTATTACAAGGAATAGGTGCCGGTCTTATATTTAGAGCAGGTTATTCAACAGGTGGAACAGATATACTAAATATGATAGTCTCTAAAATATTTAAAATTAGTCTTGGTAACAGTATGTTCTTTACTGATGGAACTATCATTGTAATAGGAGCTTTTGTCTTTGGTTTTAATCACTTAATGTATTCATTAATTATACTTTATCTAATCTCTACCCTAACAGATAAAGTAGTCTTAGGAATATCTGATTCTAAAGCTTTTTATATTATTACTAGTAAAGAAAAAGAAGTTAAAGACTTTGTTATAAATGAATTAAAACATGGTGTTACAGAGTTCAATGCTAAAGGTGGTTTTAACAGTGAAAATCAAACTGTTCTTATGAGTGTTGTTCCAACAAGAGAATACTATAAATTAAAAGAAGGAATCCATAATATAGATAAAAATGCTTTCTTTGTTGCCATGGATTCCTATGAAGTAAAAGGTGGTGCTTAGTAGTGGTAAAAATAGATAAGACTAAACTATGGTATAGATATGGAGTTTTAATATTTAGTCTTTTTATCTCATCATTAGTATTTAATCTTTTACTATACCCAACAGACTTAGTAACAGGAGGAATGAATGGAGTTGCCATAATATTAAATCACATTTTCGACATATCACCATCGTTAATTATTCTAATAGGTTCAGTCCTTTTATTAGGACTAAGTTATCTATTTTTAGGTCTAGACCAAACAGCTGGTTCTCTAGTTGCAACCATAGTTTATCCCTTGTTTGTATCACTAACAGAACCCTTAGCAAGATATATTGTAATAGATACTAGTGACTTAATCTTAATGAGTATCTTAATAGGAATACTACTAGGAATAACCAATGGTCTCATGTATAAAGTAGGCTTTAGTAATGGTGGCCTAAATATAATTAGCCAAATAGTCTATAAATATTTTCATATATCTCTTGCTAAAACAACCATGGTAATTAACTTTATCGTTGTTCTAATAGGTGGAGTCTACTTTGGCTTTAATATGATGTTATATGCTTTTATAATTATATATATCAGCGGATTTGTAATAGATAAAGTAATACTAGGAATATCTAAAAATAAAGCTTTCTATATAACAACAAGTAAAGAAGAACAAGTAAAAGAATATCTAATAAATAAATTACATCATACAGTTACGATATTCGATGTTAAAGGTGGTTTCTTACAAAAGAAAAGAAGAGTGTTGCTAGCAGTTGTACCTACAAGAGATTATTTTAGATTAAAAGAAGGTATCAAAGAAATAGATCCTAAAGCCTTCTTTGTAGTAACAGATGCTTATGAAGTGAAAGGAGGAAAATAAATCCTCTTTTTTTGACTCTAAAATGTAAAGTTGCCAATAATTTACTATATACATATATTGTCGAAATATGTTATACTATTCTATGAATAGGATGATGTTAATGGATTTAATTAGAGTTAAAAATGTAAATAAACAATATAAAAATGGTGTAACTGCTATCTATGACTTAAACCTTAATATAAAGAAAGGTTCTTTTGTCTTTGTAATAGGTGGTTCAGGCTCTGGTAAAAGCACTTTTATCAAAATGCTATACCGTGAAGAAAAACCAACTAGTGGGGAAATCTATGTAGGTGGTATTAATGTTGCAAAACTAAGAAATAGTAAAGTATATAAATTAAGACGTAAATTAGGAATTGTCTTCCAAGATTATCGTTTATTACCAAAGCTAACAGTCTATGAAAATGTTGCCTTTACAATGGAGTCAATCGGTGCGACCAAACAGGAAACAAGAAAAAAAGTCTTAAAAGCTTTAGAACTAGTAGGACTTAAAGCTAAGATACATAACTACCCAGACCAATTATCAGGAGGAGAACAACAACGTGTTGCCATAGCAAGAGCGATTGTTAATGAACCAAGAATATTACTTTGTGATGAACCAACAGGAAACCTTGACCCAGACCGTAGTATGGAAATAGTCAAAGTTCTAGAAGAAATCAATAAAACATGTGGTACAACCATCATTATGGCAACTCATGACAAAGAAATAGTTAATAAATTGCAAAAAGAAGTTGTACTCCTAAAGGATGGTAGACTTATTAAACATCTTGAGAAAGGAGGCTATGAAGAATGAAATTTTTTAGAATGTTAAGAAGAAGTATAAGAGATGCTTTCAAAAGTGTCTTTAGAAACTTTAGCCTTTCACTTGCCTCAATTTCTTGTATAACAATTACACTAATTATAGTAGCAATTTCAATAATAGTTACTTTCAATGTTCAAAACTTTACTAAAGAAATGGAAAAAGATTTAACAATAGTTGTATTTTTAGATACTGATACAACTGAAGAAGAAGTAGAAGAGATAAGAGATAAATTAGAATCTATGAGTAATGTTGAGTCTTTGACTTATCAAAGTAAAGCTTCAGTAAAAGAAGAAATGAGTCAAGAAAATGAAGTCTTTAATGAAGTAATGAGTACTTGGGATGAAGAAGATAATCCACTAAAAGATACTTTTCAAGTAAAAGTAAAAGTAGTTGAAAGAATATCAAATACTGCTAAAAATATAGAAAAAATTGATAAAGTAAGTTCTGTTAAATATGGTGAAGGTATGGTAGATAACTTAATAGAAGCATTTGAAGCAGCCCAAAATGTCTCATATGGAATGGTAATAGCTTTAATACTAGTAACAGTATTCTTAATTATCAATACAATTAAACTAACAATTTTTTCAAGAAAAAGAGAAATATCTATAATGAGACTAGTAGGAGCATCTAACTTTACAATTAAAACACCATTTATAATAGAAGGTATGGTCTTAGGACTATTAGGTTCAATTATTCCAATATTAATAGTATGCTTTGGCTATATCGCTCTATATAATCACTTTGATGGTTATTTATATAGTAGAATGATAACTTTAATCGAGCCAGAACCATTTATCTATATGGTATCAGGAATAGTCTTAGTAATAGGTATAATTGTAGGTATGATAGGTTCAGCTTCTGCTGTTAGAAAATATTTAAAAGTATAAGATAAAAAGAGAATAAACGGAGGTGTTTCAATGAAAAAGATAAGTTCAGTTATATTATTAATTTTATTAGCAGTATTTATAATACCAGTTAATACAAATGCTAAAACTTTGAAACAACTAGAAGATGAAGTAAATAAGTTTACAGCAGACCTTGAAAGTAAGAATAATCAAATTGCTGCAAATGATGCAGAAGTAGCAGAAATTAAAAAGAAAATAGCAGATTATGAAAATCAAATTAGCTCAATAAAAAGTGAAACTGAAGTTTTAGAGCAAGAAATAGATGAATCTAATAAAGAAATTGCTGAAAAAAGTGAACAAAGTAAATCTCTATTTCAATATCTTCAAGTTAGTGAAGGAGAAAATGCTTATGTAGAGTATATTTTTGGAGCGACAGATGTTACTGATATGGTTTATCGTATGGCTATAGTTGAGCAATTAACAGAATATAATGAGCAAGTTATGGATGATCTTACAAAACTAATTGAAGATAATAAACAAAGAAAAGAAGAACTTGCTGTAAAAAATCAAGAGTTGGAAAAATTAACAGATGAACTAGAAGCAGAACAGTCTAAGATTAATGCCGAAACTGCTGCTATTAAAGATGCAATGCCAAGTGTTGAAAAACAAAAAGAAGAAGCAGAAAAACAACTAGCTTATTATAAAAAACTAGGATGTGGGGAAAACGAAGATATAACTGCTTGTGAAATGAGAGTAAATGGTAATTCCGTTCCATCAGCATCAGGATTCTATCGTCCAATGGTTAGTGGTTATGTTACACAAAATTGGATGAATGCTGGACATTTAGGAATTGATTTATCAAATACAAATAAAACAATTGAAATATATCCAGTAGCAAGTGGTGTAGTATTTGCAAAATACTATGACACATATGGAGCTTTAGTTTTAAAAATAAGACATAATGTTAATGGTAGATATATTTACTCAACATATGCACATTTGTCAGCATGGTATGTAAATGTAGGAGATGTAGTAACACCAGATACTGTAATTGGTAGAATGGGTAATACAGGATACTCTTTCGGAGCACACTTACACCTAGAACTTACAACTTGTGATTGGCATGCAGGTGGTGGTTGTACTTGGGCAACATACCAGAAAAGTACAATTAATCCAAGACAATATATAGGATTTCCATCAGGACTAAGAGTTTGGTGGAATGGAAGATAATTATGGCATAGGCAAGTCCTATGCTTTTAATATAAAGGAGAAATATGATAACATTAGAAGATTTAAATTAATAATTAACAAGATTAACGAACTCCATAAAATAGGATATATAACTAAAATAATTGCAGATGATGACGAAAATTAATTATTAAATAAATTTATGAAAGGTGGTGATTTTAAAAAATGCATACTTATTTAATAAAATATTATGTAGATAATTCAGCAAATACAACAGAAGAAACAGTAACAGCTTCCAGTGAATATAATGCAAAACAGTTAATACTAACAAAGTATTCAGGACATGATGTACATATTTTAAATATAAAGATGATTTAATAATAAAAGATTAATTCATCTTTTATTATATATACTTTAAGATAAAAAAATGATATTATATTTCAAAGAAAGAGAGATGATAAAATATATGGAGACATTAAAAAACAAGAATTTAATTATAGTAAATGGAAAAGCTGGAAGTGGTAAATCTGCTTTTTTAGTAGATATATCTAATTCTATAAAAGATAATAAAGTATGTTTTGTAGATTTAGAGGGTGCTACTATTAGTAGATTAAAATTAAATAATAATGTAGATGTATATACCAAACCTATAAATGACTTCTCAATAATAGATAAACTAGTTAATGATTATGATATTATTATCATAGATTATCTTCAATTACTATCACGTTCATTAAATAAAGAATCCACTACCTTACTCAGTCGATTAAAAGAGTTAGCTGTTAATCTAAATAAGACTATTATAATAAGCTCTTGTGAAAGTTCACACTCTATTAATAGTAATGATATATTTAAAGAATATGCAGACTTAATTATAACTATGGAAAAGCCACTACTTCATTAATACTATATAAAGAAAAGAGATGATAAATATATGAATAACGATATCATTAAATTAAAAGAAATAATAAAAAATTCAAATAATATAGTATTTTTAGGTGGAGCTGGTGTATCAACTGAAAGTGGATTAAAAGATTTTAAAGGAGAAAACGGACTATATAATATGCTAGGCACTGGCGGATAATATCCATTGACTTTCAGTCACATAAATCCTTTGAGGACTAGCCTTTGTGAAAAAAAAGTAGTAAGATAAAACAGAGGTGAGAAAGATGCAAAAAGGAGCCCACACACAGTATGATTTGCAAATACATGTAGTATGGATAACAAAATATAGAAAGAAAATATTAACATACAAAATTGCGTATAGATTAAAAGAGCTACTGATGCAAGGTTGTTCGGCAAAGGGAATAACAATAATAAGAGGTAATATACAGCCAGAACATGTACATTTGTTGTTAAGTATACCACCAACCTTGTCAGTAGCTCAAATAATGCAATATCTAAAAGGGAGAAGTTCTAAAAAGTTACAAGAGGAATTTCCAAAATTAAGGAAGCAATTTTGGGGACAACATATGTGGGCGACAGGATATTTTTGTAGAAGTGTAGGACAAGTAACTAGACAAACTATAGAAGAATATATTGAAAATCAAAAGGATGGAATAGAAGATATATTTGTAAATGATGGCAATAGTATGCTTTAGCATAGAAGGAGTTTCAGTCCTCACTCCAAACCCTGTACTTTAAGTGCAGGGTGGTTGATACAAAAATATGATAAACAAGCAGAATATTACTTAAGTGTAAAATGTTTCTATGAAAACCCACAAGATTTTTATAATTTTTATAAAACTAATATGAACTCATTAAATATTGAGCCTAATATAACTCATTATTATTTAACTAAATTAGAACAAAAAGGAAAGTTAAAAGCAATAGTAACCCAAAATATAGATGGATTACATCAAAAAGCTGGCAGTAAAAATGTATTAGAAGTACATGGTACTATTTATAAAAATCATTGTGTTAAATGTGGTAAAGAATATAGTGCAGACTTTGTATTTAACACTAAGGGTATTCCTCTATGTAAGTGTGGTGGAATTATTAAGCCTAATGTAGTTCTATATGGTGAAATGCTTTCAGAAGAATACTCTTTAGCATCTTCATATATTTTTAAAGCAGAAACATTAATCGTAGCAGGAACATCACTCACTGTAGAACCAACTTGTAGTTTAGTAAAATTATTTAATGGTAAGAATATGGTTATTATTAATAAAGACTCAACACAATATGATAATTTAGCTACATTAGTTATTCACGATAGTCTTAAAAACGTTATAAGTGAACTGTTTGATGATATTTAAAATTAATCGCAAGTTAGATTTAAAAGAACAATTAGGCCGAACAAAAGAATCGAGTGATAAATATAAGAAAAAGACTGTTACAAAGCAAAGAATAAAATTAAAAACTAAATCAAGCATGAGACAAAATGAAATTCCAGACTTATTGTTTGAAGCTATTTTAGAGCAAAGAAAAATATATGAAAAAAATAAACGTCGTAGAATTAATGACAAAAACAGTCCTTTTATTGATGAAAATTATATTTGTTGTTCTACTTATGGCCATAGTCGTAGTCGTGGCTTTCATACTAAATATTTTAATAAACTAAAACAAGATTTAAATTTACCAAATATTAAGTTTCATGATTTAAGGCATACTTATGCTACTTTATTAGCTAAAGCAGGTTTTAGTGTAAAGGCTATTAGTACTTTATTAGGACATTCAACAGAGATAGTAACAGCTGATGTTTATATTGATACTCAAACAGTAATATATGACTGTTTAGAAATATTAGAGCCATATATTGAGAGTGTTATACCACCACAACAAGACGATATAGTATATGATTATACGAATATAAATGTAGATTTAGACTCATACTATGATGAGTTAATGAAATAAACAAGAATGCTAATATTCTTGTTTTCTTATGATTAAGATGATAGAATATGTTACTGTATTTACATGATTAATATTATCTAGTACTAACTAGTAAATTTGTGACTTTTTGTGACTTTTATTCGTGTAATGGCATTTTTTGATGTTTTTTAGCCAAAATAAAGTCATCTCAAGTCATCAAAAATTGATATAATAAATATGTAGAGGAAGTGATAATAATGTTCAAATTAGTATCAAAATTTAAGCCAAGTGGCGACCAACCAGAAGCAATAAAAGAGTTAGTTGAAGGAGTCAAAGAAGGCAAGAAAACCCAGGTTTTACTAGGGGCAACGGGAACAGGTAAGACTTTTACTATGGCAAATGTAATTAAAGAAGTTAATAAACCAACTTTAATACTAGCCCATAACAAGACTCTAGCAGGACAACTATATAGTGAAATGAAAGAATTATTCCCAGAAAATAATGTTGAGTACTTTGTCAGTTACTACGACTATTATCAACCGGAAGCTTATGTTCCTAGTACTGATACTTATATTGAAAAAGACTCATCTATAAATGATGAAATCGATGAATTAAGACATGCTGCAACCTCTGCACTATTATCATCAAAAGATACCATCGTTGTTGCTAGTGTCTCTTGTATCTATGGTATTGGAGAAGTAGAAGAGTATAAAAATAAAATGTTAACTCTAAGAGTAGGAGAAGAAATAGAGAGAAATGAAGTCTTAGTAAAACTTGTGGAAATGCAATATGCAAGAAATGATTTAGACTTTCATCGTGGTACTTTTAGAGTAAGAGGAGATGTCTTAGAAATAATTCCTACTAATCAAAATCAAACAGGTTATAGAATAGAATTCTTTGGTAGTGAAATAGATAGAATTAGTGAAATAGATGTCTTAACAGGAACAGTAATCTCTAATAAGAAAAATATTAGTATCTTTCCAGCCAGTCACTTTGTAATTAGCGATGATAAATTAAAAGAAGCGATTAAAAGAATAAAAAATGAATTACAAGAACGTTTGGAAGAACTTAAAAGAGAAAATAAGTTGCTAGCAGCAGAACGTCTTGAACAGCGAACTAACTATGATATAGAAATGCTAGAAGAAACAGGATTTTGTCATGGTATTGAAAACTATTCAGCTCCTATGGCAGGACGTAAACCAGGAGAAACTCCTACAACTCTTATGGACTTCTTCGGTGATGATTATCTTTTAATAGTAGATGAGTCCCACGTAACCTTACCTCAAGTAAGAGGAATGTATAATGGCGATAGAGCAAGAAAACAAAATCTAGTTGATTATGGATTCCGTTTACCTAGCGCTCTTGATAACCGTCCTTTAAAATTTGATGAGTTTGAAAAGAAGATAAAACAAGCTATCTATGTATCAGCCACACCAGGTGATTATGAACTTGACAAGACACATGGTAAATTTGTTGAACAAATCATTAGACCTACAGGACTACTCGACCCAACTATTGAAGTTAGAAAGACAGAAGGACAAATAGATGATTTAGTAGGAGAGATAAATGAACGTATTAAGAAGAATGAAAGAGTCTTAATTACCACTTTAACTATTAGAATGAGTGAAGAGTTAACTAACTACTTAAAAGATTTAGATATTAAAGTAGCATACCTTCACACGGAAATAAAAACTCTAGAACGTTTGCAAATTATTCATGACTTAAGATGTGGTATCTATGATGTCGTTGTTGGAATTAACTTACTTCGTGAAGGTATAGATATTCCAGAAGTTTCTTTAATCGCTATATTAGATGCTGATAAAGAAGGATTCTTAAGAAGTGAGAGAAGTCTTATCCAAACAAT
>CAMMKE010000004.1 GCA_946497375.1 uncultured Mycoplasmatota bacterium | reverse complement strand
CTAAATATGTAGATCAGCATCAACAACTATATAATGCTATTTATAATGTCTTTACCGATATTACTAATACCGATATTAATGTAGTTGGCAGAACTAAGTTCTTGGAACAACCTGAGTTTGATAATGTTGATAAGATTAAAGACTTATTTAAGAAACTTGATGATAAAGACTTGTTGCAGGAAATTAAGAAAGATGACTCTAATAATATTGAAGTGTATATCGGTAGTGAGAACAAACTTGATGATGATGTTACTATTATTAAGACTAACTTTAAGACTGATAGTGAAGATGGAACCCTTGCTATCATAGGACCAAAGAGAATGGAATATGATAGAGTTGTTAGTATTCTAGAGTACTTAAAAGAAAATATTGAGAAAGGTAGTGACTAGATGGAAACTAAGGAAGAAGAAGTAAAAGTTACAGATGAAAAACATGAATGTAACTGTAAAGATAAAGAAAAATCTTGCGAATGTCATGATAAATCTAAAAAACATGATAAACATCATGATGAGATAAAGAAATTAAAAGAAGAACTTGCTAGTAAAGACAAAGAGATTGAAGAATATAAAGAAAAAATTAGATATAATCAAGCCGAACTTGTTAATTATCGTAAAAGAAAAGAAGAAGAAGTTACTAATAGATTAAAATATGCTAATCAGGATTTGATTAGTGAGTTAATCTTAATATTAGATAACTTTGAAAGGGCGATTAGACTTGATGATAATAATCTTACTGATGAGTTATCTAAATTCTTAAAAGGATTTAAGATGATGTATGCAAGTTTTGATGATGTATTAAAGAAATATGGTTTAGAAGAAATAGAAGCAGAACATAAAGAATTTGATCCTAATACTATGGAAGCTTTAATGACTGATAATGATAAAGACTTTAAAGATGGAGAAGTGCTTGAAGTATTACTTAAAGGTTATCGTCTTAAGGATAGAGTTATTAGACCTGCTTCTGTTAGAGTAAATAAACTAGAAGAAGAAAATAATGATAATAATGAAGAAGGAGAGGATATAAATGAGTAAAATAATTGGTATTGATTTAGGTACAACTAATAGTTGTGTCTGTGTATTAGAGGCTGGGGAACCTAAAGTAATCCCTAATAAGGAAGGAGAAAGAACAACTCCATCAGTAGTTGCTTTTAAAAATGGTGAAAGAATAGTAGGAGCTGCTGCTAAAAGACAAGCGATTACTAATCCAAATACTATTTCATCTATTAAAAGATTAATGGGTACTGATAAAAAGGTTGAAGCTGAAGGTAAGAAATATTCTCCTGAAGAGATATCTGCTATGATTTTAAGTAATCTTAAAGAGTCAGCTGAAGCTTATTTAGGAGAGAGTGTTACTAAAGCAGTTATTACAGTTCCAGCATACTTTAATGATGCAGAAAGACAAGCTACTAAGAATGCTGGTAAGATTGCAGGACTTGATGTTGAACGTATTATAAACGAACCAACTGCTGCTGCCCTTGCATATGGTCTTGATAAACAAGATAAGAACCAAACTATTCTTGTATATGACCTTGGTGGTGGTACATTCGATGTATCTATTCTTGAGTTAGGTGATGGTGTTGTAGAAGTTAGATCTACTAGTGGTAATAACCACTTAGGTGGAGATGACTTTGATAATAAAGTAATTGACTATCTTGTTAGTGAATTTAAGAAAGAAAATGGTGTTGACCTTACTAAAGATAAAATGGCTATGCAACGTCTTAAAGAAATTGCTGAGAAAGCTAAGAAAGATCTTTCAAGTATAACAAGTACCCAAGTATCTGCACCATTTATTTCCCAAGGAGCAGATGGTCCACTTCACTTAGATATGACACTAACTCGTGCTAAATTCGAAAGCTTAATTAGTGATTTAGTTGATTCTACATTAGAGCCAGTTAGAAATGCTTTAAAAGATGCAGATTTGAAAGCTAAAGACTTAGATAAAGTAATCTTCGTTGGAGGTTCTACAAGAGTTCCACTTGTATATGAGACAGTTAAGAAAGAACTTGGTATGGAACCATCTCGTGAAGTTAACCCTGATGAAGTAGTTGCTATGGGTGCTGCTATTCAAGGTGGTGTCTTAACAGGTGATGTTAATGATATCGTTCTACTTGATGTTACACCATTATCACTTGGTATTGAAACATTAGGTGGAGTTATGACAGTATTAATTCCAAGAAATACTACTATTCCAACAAGTAAATCAGAAGTATTCTCAACTGCTGCAGATAATCAACCTGCTGTTGATGTGCACGTATTACAAGGTGAAAGAAGTATGGCTGCTGATAATAAAACACTTGGTAGATTCCAACTTACTAATATTCCACCTGCACCAAGAGGAGTTCCACAAATTGAAGTTAAGTTTGATATAGATGCTAATGGTATTGTTAATGTTACTGCTAAAGATCTTGGTACTAACAAAGAACAATCTATTACAATTACATCATCTACAAATCTATCTGATGAAGAGATTGAAAAGATGAGAAAAGAAGCTGAAGAAAATAAAGAAGCTGATAAGAAACGTAAAGAAGAAGCTGATCTTAAGAATGAAGCAGAACAACTTGTATTCCAAACTGAGAAATCATTAAAAGATTTAGGAGATAAAGTTGATAAAAAAGAGAAAGAAGAAGCAGAAGATTTAATTAAAGACTTAAGAGAAGCTTTATCTAAGAATGACTTAGATGATATTAAAGCTAAGAAAGATAAACTACAAGAGAAAGCTATGGCACTTGCAACTAAAGTTTATGAAAACGTTCAAAAAGAAAATCAAGCAAATAGTAATGCTAGCGCAGATAATAGTAATGATACATCAGATAAAAAAGATGATGTAAAAGATGCAGACTTTGAAGAGAAGTAGAAAATTTAAAAGTTCTAGGTAACTAGAACTTTTCTCTGATAAAGAGATAATAGAAAGGGCTAAATATGAAAGAATATAAGAATAGAAGCGAAGTAGAAGAACAGTATAAATGGGATTTAAGTGAGTTTTTTGAAAGTAATGAGGCATTTTTTAAAGCAAGTGAAGAAGTAGATAGTAAGATAGATATCTTTAATGACTATAAAGGTTGTACTAAAGACGCTAATAGACTTTATGAATATCTAATTAAATTAAGAGAAGTAGAAACCATTATTGAGAAGATGGATGCTTATGCTTGGTTAAAGAATGATGAAGAGTTAGGTAAAAAAGAAAATCTTGAGATGCTTTCTAAAAGTAAAGATGCTATTGCAAAAATTAACAATGTCAACAGTTTCTTTGAACCAGAACTTTTAAAACTATCTAAAGATGAATTTGAAAACTTATTTAGGGAAAATAGTAAGTTAGAAGAGTATAGAGCATTTCTATTAGATATCTATAGAAATAAAGAACATACTTTAAATGAAAGCGAAGAGAAAATAGTTAATTCCTTAGTGATGGCTACTAATAACTTTTCTGATATGTCATCTACTTTACTTAATATGGAACATGATTATGGTAAAGTAACTCTTGCAGATGGTAAGAAAGTAACTCTATCTACAACTAATTCTAGATTCTTAAAGTCAAATGATAATAGAGAAACTAGAAAAGAAGCAGATACCAAACTATTAAAGAAAGGTTTAGAGTATGGGAGTACTTCTGCAGAACTATTAAATAGTTATGTTAAGTTAGAAGATACTCTTGCAAATATATATCACTTTAATGATAGTTTTGAAGCACGTCTTTTTGAAGATAATCTTAATAAAAATATCTTTGATGTTTTATCTAAAACAACAAGAAGTGGGGTTAATACTTTACAAAGATACTTTAAATTAAGAAAGAAAATACTTAATCTTGATACTTTATATAATTATGATTTAGGTGCTAAACTAAGTCACTCTAAAAAAGAATATAGTATTAAGGAAGGTATTAAAGCAGTAAGAGAAGCGCTAAAACCATTAGGAAAAGAATACCTTAATAAATATGATAAACTTATTAAAAATCGTAATATTGATTTCTGTGGTTATCCTGGTAAATGTAGTGGTGGTTATAACTTAAGTATTCCTTCGTGTGATTCACGTATTCTTATGAGTTATCATTATGATTTAGAGTCTTTATCTACTATCGCTCATGAAGCAGGACATCATATTAATTATCAGTTCATTAGAGAGAATAATCCTCTACAGTATTGCCATAATGCAATAATAATGGGAGAAGTTGCATCTTTAACTAATGAATTCTTACTATCAAATTATATCTTTAATAATGCTAAAGATAAGGAAGAAAAAGTTCTTGCCCTTGAAAACTCTCTAAATGTAATCGCTAGTAATTTATTTGGTGCAGTTAGAGAAGGAGATATGGAAAGATTAATGCATGATAAAGTTCATGATGGTGGAGCCTTAACAAAAGAATTTATGAATGAAATATCAGAAGAGTCTTTAAAATATTATTATGGTGATACTGTTAAGTTAACTTCTTCTGCTAAAGGAAGTTGGATATTTAGAAGTCATTATTATAGTAATTTTTACCTTTATAATTATGCTATTTGTGTAAGTGTGGCATCATACTTTGCTTCTAAAATTACAGAAGGTGATAAAGAAACTTTAGACAAATACTTAAAATACTTATGTATTGGTTCTGATATTTATCCACTTGATGCTTTTAAGAGGTTAGGAATATCCTTAGAGGATGAAGATATATATATAAATGCTATTATCTATTTTGATAAATTAATTTCTATGTTAGAAAGTCTAAATTAGAAGGAAGGTGTAGTATATGGCAACTAAAAGAGACTATTATGAAGTGTTAGGTGTTTCTAAGAATGCTACTAAAGATGAGATAAAAAGTGCTTTTAGAAAGCTTGCTAAGAAATATCATCCTGATATAAGTAAAGAAGAAAATGCAGAAGAGAAATTTAAAGAAGTACAAGAAGCATATTCTGTGCTTAGTGATGATAATAAACGTCGTCAATATGACCAATTTGGTCATGCTGGTGTAAATGGTCCTGGAGCATCAGGAGGAGCTGGCTTTGGTGGTGGTTTCTCTGGAGCAGGTTTTGGTTTTGATGCAAGTGATTTAGGAGATATCTTTGATGACTTGTTCGGTGGAGGCTTTGGTTTTGGAGGTTCTAGTAGAAGTCGTGGAGGTAGTAGAGCAAGACGTGGTAGTGACGTGTTAATGCAAGTAGAACTTTCTTTTGAAGAAGCTATCTATGGTTGTGAGAAAGATTTTGACTTAGACGTTGTAACAGAATGTGATAAGTGTGACGGTAAAGGTGGTTTTGGAGAAGAGACTTGTTCTAGATGTCATGGTAGTGGTACTATTACTAGTGAACAAAGAACAATACTTGGCTCATTCATGACTAAAACAACCTGTCCAGAGTGTAATGGTAAAGGTAAGACATATAAAGAGACATGTAGTAAATGTCGTGGTAAAGGACAAGTTAAATCTCATAAGACTATCACTGTAAATGTTCCTAGTGGAATAGATAATGGTGAAAGACTAAGAGTACCTGGTAGAGGCCATGCTGGAGAAAATGGTGGTGCCTCAGGTGACTTATATCTAGAATTTCATATCAAAGAACATAAATTTTATGAAAGAGATGGTCTTGATATTTATCTAGAAGTACCTATTAATATGGCTGAAGCAGTACTTGGTTGTAAAAAAGAAATACCTACAATCTATGGTAATGTTAAATTAACTATACCAGGAGGTACTGATAGTGGAGATAAACAAAGACTTAAAGGTAAAGGTATTAAAGACTCTACTAGTAGAAGAGTAGGAGATATGTATGTAATCTTTAAAGTAGTTACTCCTAAGAAGCTAGCACGAGACCAGAAAAAACTATTTGAATCTCTTGCTAAAACAGATTTAGATGATAGTGAAATAGATAGATTTAATAAGTTTACTAAAAACAACGATTAAATTTATAGAAAAAAAGTTACGAAAATTCGTAACTTTTTTATCACATTTTTTCTTGCTATATAGAAATCAATTTGATACTATATTTATAGGAACATTTAATAGTTGGGTGAAGCCTCAGAAAGGAGGCTTATAATGAACAAGAAAGATTCTTTAATTTTTTCTCTAGTAATTATGTTGTTTCTTCAAGATATCTTGCTGTTACTTGCAATACTTTCTCTAAGATGATAGAAACCACCTAACTTAGCTATGGTTTAGGTGGCTCTTACTAAAAAAATAGGGGCACACTCAACAAGCGAATATTAAGTGTTCCTTTTATATATTGTATGAAAATTTTTCTTACATATACATCTTATCATATAAGTATCTTATATGCAAGCCTCAAAAAGTAATTAATTCTATTTCTTTACCATTAATTAAAATTATGGTAAAATAAGCGTACTTAGGGGGAATATTTATGGGTATTTGGAAAGAAGAAAACTTTGAAGATAAAATATATGATGAAGTGGAGAGTTTCTTTAATATACATGAGCTTAAAGAAGAGGATGAAACACTTGCTTTAGATATTATAGATAGTCTAAGAGATAAAAATATCTTAGTAGTAGAAAAAGATGATAATAATTATGGTTATTTAATACCACTATTATATGCCAGTAAAGATAAAGAAAATTTTAAAGGTTTTCTCATTTCAACTGCTACCATTTCACTACAAAATAAATTAAAAGAAGAAATAGATAAACTATCTAAATTAATAAACGTAGATATCCCTGTTACCATTGCTAAAGGACATGTCAATTACGTTTGTATGAAAAGACTAGAAAAATATCTTAGAAGTCACCAAGAAAATAAGACTTTAAATGAGATAAGTAGAAAAATAGAAGAGGAAATGATTGATAAAGAAGATTATCCTAATATTTCTAATGAGATTTGGACTAATATTAATATAAATGGAGAAAGTTGTAAGAAGTGTCTATATAAAGATGAATGCAAATACTATTTAAATAGAAAAAGTTGGCCTAATGCTAAATATGTACTATGTACACATGAATTATTAGTAGCATCTTTAAAAAGAAAAGATAATCCAATGTTTAAAGATCCATCCATTCTAATAGTAGATGAAGCATCTATTCTAAAAGAAAAAGTTAGTAACTCTTATGAAGGTTATATAACTAAAAATATGTTAAAGTCTATAATTAATGAAATAAGTTATATTATTGGAGATAAAGAACTAGGAGAAGGATTTGTTAAATTAATTGAAACCTTTTATGATAAACTTGGTACTCTTATTAAAAGTAAATATATGAGTGGTGATAATAATTATAAAATATATAGTAAAGAAGTGATTAATACTTTAAATGATGATATTTTATTACTGTTTAATAGTTTAAGTAATTTTAGGAAAGAGTTAGATTTTTATCAAACGAGTGATGATTTAACATATTTAAAAAAGCTATTAAAAAAATATACTAATATTTTATATGATATGATTGGTAAGGGAAGTAAACATATATATTATTTCCAT
The DNA here is from genome assembly GCA_946497375.1 of uncultured Mycoplasmatota bacterium. The sequence goes on along the minus strand of CAMMKE010000004.1, from coordinate 25,434 downwards.
TTTCAGCCTAATAGTAAAAATTCTATATCTATAAAGTATGGTAGGAAAGATATTTGCTCTTTAACAGCATCTTTATTTGCTAATAATAAATATGGTAAAGTATTTACTGATTCTAATATGATAGTAGATAATGATGATTATAAAGCGTTTATAGAAAGTCTAGGATTAGATAAAATAGATGATATAGAGATAGTTAAAGAATATTCTTTAGATAAATCTAAAGTAAAAAAATAGAATAAAATATTTGACAAGTGAATAAAATAATAGTATATTAATAACATCAAAACATTGATGAAAAGAAGTAACTACTTCTAATCTTTTATAGAGAGCTTGTGGTTGGTGGAAACAAGTAAAGACGAGTAGTGAATAACATTTCGGAGTGCTTAAAGAAATTAAGTAGACTAAGCCGGGTGCAGACCGTTACATTTGCTAGATTTGATAGAATCGAAAAAAGTGATTATAAAGTTAATAATTCCTTTATAATAAATTGGGTGGCACCGCGGAAGACTAGTTTCGTCCCATAGTACTATAATAAGTATTATGGTATGAGACTAGTCTTTTATTATTTATTAGAAAAGGAGAGATTATTATGTGTGGTTTTCAAGTTTACACAAAAAGAGATATTAGTAAAAAAGAATTTTTAGAAGGGTTTTCAAAAATAAAATATAGAGGACCTGATATGAGTAGAATTAAAGAATATGACTTTGGAATCTTTGGTTTTCATAGACTATCTATTATGGGGTTAAGTGAAGAAGGAATGCAACCTTTTGAAAGAGATGGTAATGTCTTAGTATGTAATGGAGAAGTTTATGGTTTTCATAAAATAAAAGATGAATTAATTCATGATGGAGTTAAATTTACTAGTGAAAGTGATTGTGAAGTATTACTTCCTATGTATGAAAAATATGGTTTAGATATGTTTAAAATGCTAGATAGTGAGTTTGCTCTCGTTCTTTATGATTCTAAGAAGAAAGATTATGTAGCTGCAAGAGATCCTATTGGTATTAGAGCGATGTTTTATGGATATTCTAAAGTGAGTCATTCTATTATGTTTGCAAGTGAAGCGAAAGCATTAGTAGACTTATGTAGTGAGGTATATCCTTTTCCCCCAGGACATTATTATACTAATGGAGAGTTTAAAGAATATGTAGATATGACTAAAGTAGAGTCTTTTATTATTGATGATTTAGAAAAAATATATCCTGAAATACATAAAAGATTAGTAGAGGGAGTTAAGAAAAGATTAGATTCTGATGTACCTCTTGGTTTTCTATTAAGTGGAGGACTTGATTCTAGTTTAGTATGTTCTATAGCATCTAAATTACTAGATAAACCTATTCATACCTTTGCTATTGGTATGGATATAGATGCTATTGATTTAAAATATGCTAAACAAGTAGCAGATTATATAGGCAGTATTCATCATGAAGTTATTATTACAAGAGATGATGTTATTAAAGCCTTAAAAGATGTAATATATCGTTTAGAGACATGGGATATTACAACTATTAGAGCATCTATTGGTATGTATTTACTTTCTAAATGGATTAGAGAAAATACTGATATTAGAGTAATATTAACAGGAGAAGTTAGTGATGAGTTATTTGGCTATAAATATACAGACTTCGCTCCATCTCCTAAAGAGTTCCAAAAAGAAAGTGAGAAAAGAGTCAGAGAACTTTATATGTATGATGTGCTAAGAGCGGATAGATGTATTTCTAGTTGTTCTTTGGAAGCAAGAGTTCCCTTTGCAGATTTAGATTTTATACATTATGTTATGAGTATTGATCCTAAACTTAAGATGAATACTTATGGCATGGGAAAATACTTGCTTCGTAAATCTTTTGAGGGGGATTACTTACCAGAGAATATTTTATATAGAGAAAAAGCAGCTTTTAGTGATGCAGTTGGACACTCATTAGTAGATGACTTAAAAGAATATGCAGAAAGTGTATATAGTGATGAAGAATTTAAAGAGAGAATTAAAAAATATCCTAAACATACACCATTTACTAAAGAATCATTGTTATATCGTGAGATATTTGAAGAGTTTTATCCGGGCAGAAGTGATTTAATAGTAGACTACTGGATGCCTAATAAAGACTGGGATGGCTGTAAAGTAGATGATCCAAGTGCTAGAGTTTTATCTAACTATGGAGATAGTGGTAAATAAATGATATAATAAATATGAAAGAGAGGAATAATTATGGTAATTGATGCAAAAGAGTTATATGATAGTATTGATGAATATATGGATAAAGAAGTAACTTTGGAAGGATGGATTAGAAATCATCGTAAACAAAAAGAGTTTGGTTTTATAGATTTTTCTGATGGTACTTGTTTTAAACATATACAAGTTGTTTATGATAATAAGTTAGAAGATTTTGAAGAAATACAAAAATATCATGTTGGTAGTGCAATTAGAGTAGTAGGAACAGTAGTTAAATCACCTAAGGAAGGGCAACCTTTTGAAATACAGGCAAGTGAAGTTATATTACTAGGAGAATGTCCAGAAGACTATCCTATTCAACCTAAGAAACATTCACGTGAGTTTTTAAGAGAACAAGCTTATCTTAGACCTAGAACTAACTTGTTCCAAGCAGTATTTAGAGTTAGAAGTGTAGCAGCTTATGCTATTCATAAATATTTTCAAGATAGAGGCTATGTTTACTTCCATGCTCCATTAATAACAGCAAGTGACTGTGAAGGAGCAGGAGAGATGTTTCATGTAACATGTCTTGATTTAGAGAATGTTCCAAAAGTAGATGGCAAAGTAGATTATAGTAAAGATATGTTTTCTAAACCTACATCATTAACAGTTTCAGGACAACTAGAAGCAGAGACATTCGCTCTTGCTTACAAGAGAACTTATACTTTTGGTCCTACATTTAGAGCAGAGAACTCTAATACTAAAGTACATGCTAATGAGTTTTGGATGATTGAACCTGAGATTGCTTTTTGTGATTTAAATGGTGATATGGAAATAATGGAAGAAATGTTAAAGTATGTAGTTAGTTATGTATTAGAACACTGTAAGGATGAAATGGAATTCTTAGATAAATTTGTAGAGAAAGGATTACTTGATAAGCTTACTAAGTTAGTTAATTCTAAATTTACAAGAGTTACTCACAAAGAGGTTATAGACATATTACAAAAAGCTGATGTTAAATGGGAGTTTGAACCAAAACAAGGAGAAGATATTGCTAAAGAACATGAGAAATATATTACAGAATATTTTGATGGACCAGTATTTATTACTAACTGGCCTAAAGATATTAAAGCTTTCTATATGAAACAAAATCCTGATGGAGAGACTGTTGCAGCAGTTGACTTGGAAGTTCCTGGTGCAGGAGAGATAATGGGTGGTAGTCAAAGAGAAGAAGACTACGACAAATTAGTCGCTCGTATGGATGAATTAGGTATGGATAAAGATGAACTTGACTGGTACATTAATCTACGTAAATATGGTGGTTGTGTTCATTCTGGATTTGGTATGGGTTTTGAAAGACTTTTAATCTATTTAACAGGTGTTGAAAATATAAGAGATGTTATACCATATCCAAGAACACCTGGTAACTGCGAGTTTTAGGAGGTAAGATAAAGATAATTTTCTTCTTAAAATAATCGATGAGAATGGTGAAGAAGTTTGGAATGATAAATTTAAGTTAGGGTATGTTCATTTAGATAGTTTTAGAAAATTTGCTACTAAAAATAATCTTGATATTTCATTATCTACAGATGAGGCAGCGGCTTTATCTTTAGCATCTATCAATTATGTATCCATATTAAATTTAAGAGTAGGATATTTATTATATTTGCCAGAAATTTGTAGTGAGGAACAAATTAATTATTTTAAGAATGTTTTACCTTTCTATAAAGAAGAAGAGAAAAACAAATATATAGAAGCTGCTATTTATTCTAAAGAACCTCTTTATTATAATCATAAAAATTATAGAGATTTGGTAATTGAAGAAGAAACAGATATTTTAGAAGGAAGAAAGAAAAATAAAACTTTAGTTACTGAGCTTTTAGAAGAAGAACTTGCAAGACAAAAAGAAATAATAGAATCTAAAAAGAAGTGATTTATATGCAAGATAAATATTATTTAACAAAAGAGCAAAATATATTTTTGGCAAAAGAAGGGCTAGTTTCTAACATTTATAATAGTGCTAGACTTGAAGGAATTAATATAACTTATGAGGATACTAAGAAGGTTTTAGAAGGATTAAATGTACCTAGTTTAAGATTAGTTGAAATAAATTGTATTTTAAATTTGAGAGATGCTTGGAATTTTGCACTTTCTAATATAGATACTGATATTACTCTTGATTTTATATGTAAAGTAAATTCCTTTGTATCAAGAAATGAATCTTTAGAATGGGGTGTTTTAAGGACTGGTAAAGTTGGTATAAATGGAGTAGACTGTATCCCTGATATTCCTAATAGAGAAGATGTTATTACAAATATAAACGAGATTTTAAAAGAAGAGAATATAACTAGTAGAAGTTTAAATCTTATGCTCTATTTGATGAGAAGTCAAATATTTTGGGATGGGAATAAAAGAACTGCTATCTTAGTTGCTAACAAGCTTCTTATAAGTAATGGTTGTGGTATTATTTCTGTTAAAGAAAATCACATAAATGAGTTTAATAAACTATTAACAGAATATTATAATACTGGTAATAAAGACAAAATTATTACTTTTCTATATGATAAGTGTATATTTGGATTAGAATTAAATAACACATAGATTTGCTTCTATGTGTTATTTAAATATTTAACTATATTATCTTTTAAGTATAAACATTCGCTTGTATCTTTAACATTATATGTTATTATAAAAGTATTAATAATATCGTTTATTAGTTTTTCACTTATAAGTAATTTACTTTCATTTATATTTAAATCATAAATAAAAGCTAAGATACTAGCGAGCTTATCTATAGCAGTTTTTCTGTTTCTTAAATCAACTAATCTATGACAGTCAAAATCTTCTTTTACTTTAGGATTAAGTTTTACTCCTTCTATATATGGTAATCTGTAGAAATCTTTAATATTATCATAATATGCTGCAATATATAATAAATCTAATTTATCAGCATCTTTTATCGCTTTACAAAATAGTTCTTCTTTTGGAGTTAATTCATAATTCAAATTTAATTTGTTATGATATTTAATGGCTTTATAGATAACATCATCATATTTATTATCTTCAATAAATTTTCTGATAAGATTATCTTTAAAAAGGATCTCCACTCCTAAATCAGCATGATTAACTATTCCATCTTTAGTAGAATTATAAATTTCTATTTGTTTGAATCTACCAATATCATGCAGATAACCAATTAATATTAAAAGATTAGTATCTTCTAAAGAAAAATTAAGGGCATTAGCAATATATTTGCAATTATCTTTTACTCTTAAAGTATGATAATATTTTCTTTTAATAGTAACATTATTTAAATCAAACTTATTAACATAATCTTTAAAAGTTTTATCTATTTTTTCTAAGTCTATCATAATCTCACCTAAAATATAAGAGTCTTTAATATTCTCTGGGTATTTCTAAAATTATACTTTGCCACATCTTTTAACTTTTCTTCTCCATATTTATTAACTAATTCTTCTCCAACTTTATCAACATTAACTCCAGCTCCTTTAGGAAGGGGTAGACCAACTTCATCACATAATTTATCAAACTCTTTTAAGAAGATATATCTACTAATAATAGAAGCTGCACCAACTGCTAGATTCTTATCTTCAGCTTTTTGAACGAAAGTAATACCTCTTTGAATATTAGGAACATCTTTAATATAATCATAGTATCTAGCTTCTCTTGCAAATTCATCTACAATAATATAATCTACATTTGGTTTTAATTCTGTCATTATTTGATATAATACCTTGTTATGCATAATTGCTTTTATCTTATTCATATTAATATCTCTACTATACTTTTCATTATATTCTTTATTAGTTAGAATTAAACTACGATAAGGAATCTTTTTTATAAGTTCTGGAGTTACTTTTAAAATAAAATCATCTGTTAATTTTTTAGAGTCTCTTATTCCTAGATCTTCCAAATACTTAACATTTTCTTTACTAACATAAGTAGCAGTTACAACAATAGGACCAAAGTAGTCTCCTGTTCCTACTTCATCACTACCAACAGATGAACAGTTATGATATATAGAATCCTTTTCTTTCTGTTTTTCTTTTTCTTCCTTAGTATTAGATAAAAATGTTCCCCACATCGCTGCATCTACATCAGCACTTGTTCCTTGAAACATAACTTTACCTGATTCATACATCGTAATAACAGTATCTTCATCTTTCGCTTGAAATACAACATAAGGAATCTTTTTATCACGCATTTTATCCTTATAATACTCTATCATTTTTTGTTTAACTTCATCATTTACTTTAATAACTACGTTCATAAATTTATCTCTCCTTAAAAAATATTATAGCATAGTTTTAAAATATAGTTTATAATAAATATAGAAGGAGTGTGGTTTTATGAACCCAAATATATTTAGTATAGTTATAGTATTGCTTATTTTACTTTGTGGAGTCTTAGGTAGTAAAAGAGGAATCCTTAAAGAACTTGTTATAATTGTAGGAACAATAGTTGTCTTTGCAATTGCTTTCTTCTTAAAAGACCCTATTGCAAGTTTCTTTTGTACCTATTTACCGTTCTTTAATTTTAGAATACCTTTAGGTAATTTAATTAGTTTAAATATTATATTCTATCAGTTAATAGCATTTCTATTAGTAATTATAGTATTAAGATTAATATTACAGATACTAATAGATGTAACAGGTATTTTTAGTAAGATTATTAATGCTACAATTATACTTGCTCTACCTAATAAATTATTAGGATTTGTAGTAGGACTATTAGAAGGATATATCTTAATGTTTATAATCCTTAATGTCATTGCTATACCTATGAGTGGAAGTGAACTATTTATGTCCTCTGGTGTAAGACAGTTTATTGTTAATGACAGTCCAGTACTTAAAGACTGTTTAGGTGGACTTAACTATGCAATAGATGATGTTCTTAGTTTATCTAGCAGTGACGATAGAAATACTAATGATTTAAAAGTTATAGATATTATGCTAAAATATAAGACAGTATCAGTAGAGTTTATGGATAATGTTAAAGAAACAGGTAAACTTGATGATATTAGTGGTCTTGATGGTGTAATAGATAAATATAGATAGGAGGAAGGAAATGAATTATTTAGAGAATGTAGATGATTTTGAAAAATTAATCAAAGTAGGAGATGTCTTAGTAGATTTCTTTGCTACTTGGTGTGGACCATGTAAAATGTTAAGTCCAGTACTTGAAGAAATAGCTGAGAAGTTTCCAAGAATAAAAGTAGTTAAAGTAGATATAGACCAGTTTGATGACTTAACAAGAGCTCATGGTATTATGAGTGTGCCAACTATAGAAGTATATAGAAATGGAGCTTTAGTTAAAAAAGAAGTAGGTTACCATAATCTAGATGAAATAGTATCTTGGTTACCAAGGACTAGTAAAAACTAGTCTTTTTTCTTGGTTGCAACTTAAAATTTACATAAATTAACTAAAAATTGGTAGGATGCAACTAATTATTTTGATATATTTGAACTGAGGTGATGAGAATGAACTTTGCTAGTAATTTGCAAAAGTTAAGAAAAGATGTAAATATGAGTCAAGAAACACTTGCTGAAAAGCTTGATGTTACAAGACAATCTGTATCTAAATGGGAAAGTGGAGCGAGTTATCCAGAGATGGATAAATTAATTTCTATTTGTAAGATATTTAATGTAGATATGGATACCTTAGTAAATGGAGATGTATTAGATGAGAAAAAACAAGATAAAGAGACTACTATTAATACTAAAGATATCTTAGATAAGTTTAATACTTTAATGAAAAAGATAGTTTGTCTTTTTGAAAGTATGAGTTTTAAAGAGATAATAGAGTTTTTAGTAACAGTATTTCTTTTAATAATTATTATTTTAATAGGTACAATTCCTAAAGATATTATAGAGAATCTAATAGGAGATGGACTTTTATATGATATTGCATATGTAGGTCCTGCATTAAATAATATTTTTAAGTTAATAGTAGATATATTATATAGTGTTTTCTCTATAGTTATATTTATCTATGTATTAAAAATTAAGTACTTAGATAGAATTAAGATAAGGGAAGATACCAATAAAGAGATAGTAGTAAAAGAAAAAGAAAAAAGAGTAGAAGAAGTAGAGAAAGTTATTATTAAAGATAATAATAATTCACTAACAAGAACACTTGCTAAGATAATTATCTATATAATTAAGTTCTTTGTAGTATTATTTCTTTTCGCACCACTTATATGCATAGTAGTATTTGCAGTTATGTTAGGCTTTGAAGTATTATTTGTCTTTAAAGGTTTGCCTATAATAGGAATACTTCTCTTTACAATTGCAGGGCTTATAATCAGTGTATTATGTTTTGAAGTACCTTTAAACTTTGTTATTAATCATAAAAATAATTATAAAAGAGTAATGATTACACTACTTATATCACTTGTTATAATTATAATTGGTTCTATTATCTTTGCATTCGAGTTCTTCTCTATAACTTATGTAAATGAATTACCTAAAGATATAAAGACTAAAGAGATTACGGAAACACTTCCTATGACAAATGATTTTAAAACTATAGGATACTATCATAATGATATAGAATATGTAGTAGATGATAATTTAACAGATGAAATAGAAGTAAGTGTTACTTATTATGATTATTTAATAGATAATAATATAGAGATAGAAGTACATAATAATAACTTATTAGTTTATGAAGATGGTCCTAAAGAAGTTAGTTTTAACGATATATTAGATATAATAAGTAATGATATTAAAGATGATAAAATCTATAATTATGATAAATTAAATGAATATAAAGTTACTATTAGAACTAGTAGTGATAATATTAATATAATTAAATCTAATAATAAAGTATACTTTGATGAAAATAATTCCTAATTAATTTTAGGAATTATTTTTTCATTTGCATAGTTGATAGTTACTAAATTAGAGATACTATCTAATATTTCTTTAGTAGTTTCTATTATATAGGTACAGTTTTGTTCATAGTCTTTACTTTTGATAATACTACTTTTAAGAAGATAATTAACTTCTTTTTCATTAGAATAAGTAAAAGTAATAGAAGCCTCTAGTCCTTTGATTAAATCTATTAAAGCACATTTATTAATAACTTCTTTAGCAGTATTAAAATAGGCTCTAATAAGACCTCCTGGACCTAATTTAACACCTCCAAAGTATCTAATAACTACAACTAATACATTAACTAACTCATTACCTTCTATTACATTTAAAATAGGTATACCTGCTGTTTTGTTAGGTTCCCCATCATCACTAAATCCTTTATTATTAATTAGTTTAAAAGCATAACAGTAATGAGTAGCATTTTTATATTCTTCTTTTAGCTTGTTTAAATTATCCTTTACATCATTTTTAGATTCTATGGGTATAATAACTCCTATAAATTTAGAGTTTTTAATAGTAGTTTCAAACACTTTTTTATTTATAATACTCTTCATAATTAGTTCCTTTCTATATTTAAGTTTACATTAAATGGTTGCAAAATACAAATAATGTGTTCATTTTTTATCTATAAGGAAATTTCTTTTTTTGGATAAAAAGCGAATTTATGTATTGACGAACGTATATTTTATATAGTACACTTAAGTTACAAGAAAGAGGGTTCGTATTATGGAAATATATAGAGCATATAAATTTAGATTATATCCAAATGAAGAGCAAAAGATATTAATACATAAGACTTTTTGATGTGCTCGTTTTGTTTATAACTATTATCTAAATTATCAAAAAGAAAAGGGAGTACAAAAAACATTTGATTTATGTAAAGATTTAAAAGAGTTAGAAAACAATCATGAATATCTTAAAGAAGTAGATTCATGTGCCTTAAGTATCCAAGTAATCAAATATGTAGTCACTGCGGTTATAAAAATGAAAAGTTAAAAGATTTAAGTATAAGAGAGTATGATTGTAAAGAATGTGGAGTGCATAATGATAGAGATATAAATGCAAGTTTAAACATATTATTATAAGGATTAAAGTTGCACTACCAAAGTTAAATAATGTCTGATATAATAAAAATGAACAAAGATAAATAGATTATTGAGTACGGTAGTGCTTTAAGGAGTTTAAGCCTATGGAGAATAAGGAATACCTTATCTATGAAGTAGGAATTGAACAAGGTGCTAGTAATGAGAAAAAAACTATTACTAAGAATCTTCTAAAAATAGGTATACCCATAAAAGATATAGTTAAAGCGACAGGACTTTCTAAAAGTCAAATAAGAAATTTAGTTTAATAATAAGTTTAAGCTAAAGTTATAAATATTTTGTTTTATAACTTTTTCTTTTGGTTATACTAAGTATAGGTTATTTACTCTTAATAATGTTTGTGATAGAATACTTCATATAGATGGAGGGATTATATGTTTCGTAAAAATAATAAAAGTGATGAGTTAGATTATAAAGCTATTAATAGATTCTTTTATACTTCTAATAACTTATTAAAATTTGTTCTTGCTTTAGTTATTATACTTGCTATATTACTTGCAACTTACTTAATAAAAGAATGGAACATACTTGGTATAATTGGCACTATTTTATCAGTTATATCTCCAGTATTTATTGGCTTTGTTATTGCCTGGCTACTTGATCCCCTTGCCACTAAATTCTCCCATAAAATGCCTCGAGTTATCGCTTGTATTCTTACATATTTAATTATCTTTGGAGGAATCATTTTAATACTAGTCTTTACTGTACCTACATTTTCAAGTGGTATAACTGATATTGTTTCTGTTGTTCCTGATATTGTTGATAATGCTCAAGATTTTGCAAGCGATATGTTAGAAAATTTGGGTGATAGTAGTCAAGTTGAAAGTTATAAAAATACTATGCTTGATAAGATAGAAAGCGTTGGAACAAATCTTGCTAGTGGTCTTCCTAATACTATTTGGAACTTTGGTAGAGGATTTATTAATGCTGCTACTAATATAGTTCTAGGTATAATGATAGGGTTCTATTTGTTGTTTGATTTTCGTAAATTTCAAGGACATTTACTTAGCATTATGCCTAAAAGATGGCATAAGAATGCTAAAGATTTAATGAGTCGTATTAATGGTAAGCTTAGAAGTTATGTTGGAGGAGTACTTCTAATTATGGTATTAGTTTTTATCACTCAATCTATTGGTTTTTCTTTAGCAGGACTAAGTGCTCCATTCCTATTTGCTTTGTTTTGTGCCATTACTGATGTCATTCCATATATAGGTCCTTGGATTGGTGGTGCTCCTGCTGTTATTGTTGGTTTTACCATTGATCCAATGGTAGGAGTTTTCTGTTTAGTTTCAGTAGTAGTTTGTCAGTTACTTGAAAATAACTTCTATCAACCTCTAATTATGGGTAAGACTATGAAATTACATCCTGTTACAATTATGCTTGGACTCTTGCTTTTTAATTATTTCTTTGGTATGATAGGAATGATAGTTGCAACACCTGTAATCGCTACTATTAAGATAATTTTTGAATTTATTATGGAACATTCTGAATTGGGAGCGATGTTTAACAATTATCAAGAGAATAATAAGAAAACAGTGAAGGAATTGAGTACAAAAGAGCATCTTATGGAAGAGAGTTAATGGTAGGTGAGAATTAACTAAGATCCTTTTGGAAAGCTAGTTCTAGAGTTTTGTAGGGATGACCTTTATCAAAATTAAGACCAAAGTAGGATGGTAACGTGTATTATACACTCCTACAGTGGTCTTTTTTATGTAATTTTAGGAGTTGGTTTAGATGAAGATATTTTTATTAGCAGGTAAAGCTGGTTGTGGTAAAGATTTACTTGGTAGTTATATGAAGACTAAATATGATTTTAAAGGTGATAGTGCTTGTATTCTTCATATAACGACACCTCTATATGAATATGCTAAAAACTATTTTAGTTGGGATGGTGATATGAGAGACAAACCAAGGGAGTTTTTACAAGAGATGGGAATCGAAGTAATTAGAAATACTTTACATAAAGACACATTTTTAGTAGATAGATTATGTGAGGATATAGATATATTAAAACATTACTTTGATGTCTTTATTATTACTGATGGTAGACTTGTTAGTGAATTTAATTTGTTAAGAGAAAGATTTCCTGATATTAAGATAATTCATGTAATTAGAGAAAATTATAATAATAATTTAACTGAAAAAGAGAGAAAACATATTACTGAGACAGATATGGATAATTATAAAGATTATGATTATGTAGTTAAAAATACTACTAAAGAAGAGTTATATAAAGAGGCAGATAAAATTATGGATATAGAAAGTGGGGTCGAATATTTATGAAAAAACTAATCGCAGTCGTTGGTATGAGTGGAACAGGTAAGAGCGTTGCAACCACATACTTAGAAGATCAAGGTTATAAGAAGATATACTTTGGAGGAGTAATTTATGATAAGATGAAAGAAGCAGGTATAGAGATTACTCCTGATAGTCAAAAAGAGTTTAGAGAAAATCTTCGTAAAGAACATGGTATGGGAGTAGTTGCCAAGATACTCCTTCCTAAGATAAGTGATGCTTATAGTATAGGAGATACTGTTTTAGATGGACTTTATTCTTGGGATGAGTATTTAATACTTAAAGAAAGATTTAAAGATTTAAAACTAATTTGTGTTTGCACAGATAAGAAAATTAGATATAATAGAGTTGAGTCAAGACCAGATAGACCTTTTAATCATGAAGATATTATTAAAAGAGATGTTGCCGAGATAGAAAACTCTGCTAAAGGTGGTCCTATTGCCTTTGCAGATTATTATATCTTAAATAATGGAGATCTTAATAGTTTCTATAAGAGATTAGAAGAAATACTTGATGATATAGATAATGAGTAATTTTTGCCACTGGTGGTGGCAAAAATAAGATATATGATAATATAGTTGTGCAACACCTATTGCACAACTATAAAATAAAAGAGTGATTAATTAGTGCAGACGCATCTGCATAATTTATAGATATTAAAATAATACAAGAAGGAGAGAAGTAATATGAGATATATGACTAGTAATGAAATAAGAAATATGTGGATTAAATATTTTGAAGAACACGGACATAAATATGTTAAGTCAGCTCCGCTTATTCCTATTAATGATGATTCACTTCTTTGGATTAATGCTGGAGTTACCCCATTAAAAAAATACTTTGATGGTACTGTTACACCTGAGTCTAGAAGAATTGTTAATATTCAAAAATGTATTAGAACTAATGATATTGAAAATGTTGGTGTTACTAAAAGGCATCATACATTCTTTGAGATGATGGGTAACTTTTCTATTGGTGATTACTTTAGAGATGAAGTAATAGAGTTTGCTTTTGAACTTTTGACTAGTAAAGATTGGTTTGCTATTCCAGTTGAGAAGCTTTATGTAACAATTTATACAAATGATTTAGATTCTTATAATAAATGGATAGAAGTTGGTATACCTAAAAATCATATCATAAAACTAGAAGGTAATTTCTGGGAAATAGGAGAAGGACCTGGAGGACCTGATAGTGAAATATTTTATGATCAAGGAGAAAAATTAGATCCAGATGGAACTGCCTGGGATAAATTTATTAACGATGAAGATCAAGATCGTTATGTAGAAATTTGGAATATTGTTTTTAGTCAATATAATTGTAAACCAGGTACACCTAGAGAAAAATATGAAGAACTTCCTCATAAAAATATCGATACAGGTGCAGGACTAGAAAGATGGGCTTGTATCTTTCAAAATGTTGAATCTAACTTTGAAACAGACCTTTTTAAACCGATTATAGAGAAAATAGAAGAGTTAAGCGGTGTTTTATATAATGGAGAAGTAGCCTTTAAAGTAATTGCTGACCATATGAAAGCGGTAACATTTGCCATAAGTGATGGGGCAAGTTTTGGAAATACTGGTAGAGACTATGTCTTAAGACGTTTAGTAAGACGTAGTGTTAGATTTGGTAGAACTTTAGGATTTAGTGAACCATTCCTTTATAAACTAGTTCCTACTATTGTTAATGTAATGGGAGAAGCATATCCTGAGTTAAAGAAAAATTCTGGTGAAGTAGCAGTATACATATTAGATGAAGAGAAATTATTCTTTAATACTCTAGAAGATGGCGAACGTCGTCTAAAAGAGATTATGTCTGATGATAATGATAAAGTAATTAGTGGCTATGATGCTTTTAGATTATATGATACTTATGGCTTTCCTTTAGAACTTACAGAAGAGATTGCAAATGAAAATGGTTATACTGTTAATGAACAAGAATTTAATGATTATATGGCAAAACAAAAAGAACTTGCTAAGAAAAATTCTCGTTCCAAGACATCTATGGCCAGTCAAAAGAAAGTCTTAATGGACTTTACTAAGCCTTCAACTTTTGTCTATGGTTTATATCGTCTAAAGAGTAGTGTTCTTGCTATAGTTTCTAAAGATAGCTTAGAAAAGTCTCTTGATCACTCTGGATATATCATTTTAAAGAGAACTTGTTTCTATTCTGAGTCTGGTGGTCAAGTATCTGATACAGGTATGATTATAGGTAAAAACTTTAAAGCAAGAGTTGTTGATGTCTTTAAAGGTCCTAATGGACAACATATACATAAAGTTAAGCTTTTAGACGGAATTATTCATGTTAATGATGAAGTAGAGGTAATTATTGATAAACAAAGAAGAAAAGAGATCGAAGCGAACCATTCGAGTGTACATATCTTACAATATGCTCTCCAACAAGTAGTTGATAAAAATATTAGACAAGCAGGTAGTTATGTAGATGAAGAGAAACTTAGATTTGACTTTACATGTCCATCTAAAATTAATGATGATGATATAATTAAAACAGAAGAATTTGTTAACAATATTATTAATAAGTATGTTATAACTTCTACTGAAACTATGCCTTTAGATAAAGCGAAAGAATTAGGAGCGATGGCTCTATTTGGCGAGAAATATGGTAGTACGGTTAGAGTTGTAAAAATAGATAAATCTATTGAACTTTGTGGTGGTACTCATGTTGCAAATACTAAAGATATAGGTAAGTTTGCTATATTTAACTTTGAATCTAAGGGAAGTAATACTTATAGAATAGAGGCAGTTACTGGTAATAGATTAGAGAATACTTTATTTGAAGTTATTAAGCCTTATAATGATGAGATGGTTAAACTATTAATAAAAGCGAAAGAAATCCTTGCCCTTGCTAAAAGACAAAATATTAACTTAGACTTTGATGTGGAAATAGATAATAGTGCTCCAACTTCTTATAAAGATATTATCTATAATCAAAATGAACTTTCTTATGTTCAAAGTGAAGTTAAAGCTTTAGAGAAGACTTATAATAGTGAAGTGGAGAAGTTAACTTTATCAAGCTTAGATGCTTATCTTTCTAGAGTAAAAGAAATTAATGGTAAAAAATTATTATACTTAGAACTTGATAATATCGAGATGTTCTTAGTAAAAGCCATGGCTGATAATTTATGCAATAAATTTGATGAAGTAGTTGTTTTACTTGCCAATATTAAAGAAGATAATAGTGTTAACTTTATCTGTCGTAGTTCTATACCATCAGTTAATGCTGGGTTTATTGTAAAAAATATTACAACTGCCTTTAATGGTAATGGCGGAGGTAGTCCTACATTTGCCCAAGGTGGTATTAAAGATAAGAGTCATTTAAAAGATATAAAAAGTGCGGTAGAGGACTTAATTAATGAATAGTTATTTAATTAAAAGCAATGCTACTAGTCTTATAGATAAAAAAATAGAAGAATTAATTAAAGAGTTAGGCTTTAATGATGCTAGTATTACTACTTATGACTTAGAAGAAGATAGTATTACTTCTTTAATAGAAGATGCTGATACTATCTCTTTTCTAACACCTAGTAAGGTAATAATAGGTAAAAATCTATCTAATAATAATCTAGATGATAAAAACATTAAAACCTTATCTAAATACTTAGATAATCCTAATAGTGATGTTTTATTAATTTTTGTAACTACTAATATAGATACAAGAAAGAAAAGTATTAAAGAAGTTATCAATAAACTTTCTTTAGTTAATATTAGTCCAGATACAAAAAGCATAGTTAAAGACATATTAAAAGGCTATGATGTAGAATATAGAGTTATTAATCTATTAGATGAATATTATAAAGATGATTTAGAAAGACTTATTAGTGAGACTAAAAAACTAGCTTTAGCATTTATAAACACTAAGAAAATCACCTATAAAGAGGCACTTGACTTACTAGTTAAGCCTCTAAATAAACAGGATACCCTTGCTTTTGACCTAGTACGTGAGATAGCTTTAAAAGATAAGAAAAAAGCTTTAAATATTTATAATGAACTACTTAGTTATAATATTGAAAGTTATGCTTTATTTGGACTATTAGAAAGTCAGTATAGACTACTTTATCAAGTAAAAGTCTTAAATAAAAGAAATATCTCCTATAACGATATGGCAAGTATTTTAGAAGTACATCCCTTTAGAGTAAAAAAGACTTTAGAACTAGTTAGATATTATACCTTAAAAGAAATAAGAAAACACCTTAAAAATCTTGCTGATATCGACTATAAAATTAAAAGTGGTATCTATGAAAATAATATAATTATAGATTTACTAATATTAAATATCAAGTAGTGTATTGCTTGATGTTTTTTCATTTCTTTGTTATAATAAGCCTACGCTTTAAAGGAGATTACAAAATGACTATTAGAGATAATGAAGAGATGAAAAAAAACGATTTTTTAAATGCTATGAACAAAGCTAGTTCTATAGAAGAATTATTAGATTTAAAATGGCAATTTACTAAAATTTTTTTTACTAGATACTATAACATTAAAATATCAACTCTCAATAAGAATGTTGAAAGAATTGCCTATGTTAATGCTCTTAGAAATGCAAGTAATATTATTAATGATTTGATTAACAATAAGAGTATAGAAGAAATAAAAGATGAATATAATACTACGCTAAAATCTATTAAGAAAATGTTTAATATATATAGTAAAAATGGTGCTTATCAAGATAGGACATTAGAAATTATAAATAAAATGAATGCTACAAAAGAAAATGAAAATATAAATCATGATTTAGATTTTCTTTGTGCTAAAACAGCAGTACAATTATTTATAGATAATAAGGTTTATAATGATATTGATGCTAAAGAAAAAGTTCATGTAAATTCTATAGATTATAGTTTCTATCTAAATCTTTTAAAAGATAAAAAGCACCCCCTTTATGATAAATATCATAATATTTCTATCCAACATAAGAGTATGTTATATAAAGCTTTCTACAAAAAAAAGCAAGATGCAATAAATAAAACTATTGAAATAAGTAATTATACTAATATAGAATTAATTAGTATTTTAAGTAATAGCCATTCCCAAGAATTTATAAATTTTACGGCTTATTACAATCTAAATAATATAGTATTTTCTTCTATGTTAAAGATGAATAAAAATCTAATTTATGAAATCGCTAATAATAGAGAAAATACATGGTATATATATAATTACTATGTTTCTATGTATAGACAAGTAGCAGAAGAAGTAATTAGAGATATTAAACTATTAAGTAAAGATAAATTTAAAGAACCACTTAATTTATATAAATACTATTCTAATAATTATAATCTTCTATATATTGCGAAAATTGCTAAAGAACTTCCTGATTTAAAAAACAATACTTTAATTTTACAATATATATATAAGTTTCCTAGTTTATTTGAATATTTAGATGATAAAAGGGTTAATAATATTAAATTTAATGGTCATTTAATATGCCTTAGTGAAGATATTTCTTTTACTAATAGTGATTTAAAAAATGCCATTATTGATATTGATGAAAAAGGAATACCTTTATTAAAAGGTGTACTTTATGGTTCTATAAAAAGACAAGTAGAATTAAAAGATGTTAAAGTAATGAAGAAAAAGTTATAAAAATAAAGAAGGTTTTTAGCTCTTCTTTTGTTTTTCTAAGTATAAATAAATCTCTTTTAGTTTATGTTCATAGCCTAAATCTTTAGGATGATAATATTTCTTATTCTTTAATTTATCAGGTAAGTATTGTTGTTTAACAAAAGCATTTTTATAGTCATGAGGATATTTATAAGTATCACTTGGATTCTTTAAGTGTTTAGGGATATCACCTACATTACCTTTTTCTATATCACTTAAAGCTTCATCTAAAGCGATATGGGCAGTATTACTTTTAGGAGATAGAGCCATTTCTGTAACAATAGTACCTAAAGGAATTCTAGCTTCCGGCAAACCTACTAATTTTGCAGCATCAATCGCTGCCATTACTCTAGGTCCAATAGAGGGATTAGCAAGTCCTATATCTTCATAAGCAATAACAGACATACGTCTAAAGATACTATCTAAGTCTCCTATCTCAATTAATCTTGCTAAATAGTGTAGTGAAGCATCAACATCACTTCCTCTAATAGACTTTTGAAAAGCAGATAACATATCATAGTAACCATCACCATTTTTATCGGCATTAAATACTGGTTTACTATTAATCTTTTTAACAACATCTATATCTATTTTAAAATCATTAGTAGAGTAGTAAGATATCTCTAAAAGATTATAAGCATATCTTAAATCATTACCTGAAGCCCTTGCAATATAATTAATCGCCTCATCATCTATCTTTATATTAGGTAAATAAGGACTACTAACCGCTTTCTTTAACCCTTCAACAATATCGCTTGTCTCTAAATCCTTAAGTTCAAACAACTGACACCTTGATCTAATTGCAGGATTAATAGCATGATACGGATTACTTGTAGTCATACCAATCAGTGTAATAAGACCACTTTCTAAACAAGGTAATAAGATATCTTGTTTATCCTTATTAAGACGATGTATTTCATCCATAACTAAAACAATACCATCATACATTTTCGCTTCTTCTATTACAATATCTAAATCCTTCTTAGAGTTAACTGTAGCATTTAAAAATCTATGTCTAACTCCTAAGTCATTAATAATAGCATTAGCGATAGAAGTTTTACCTATACCAGGTTTACCATATAAAATCATGGAAAATAACTTCTTGTTCTTAACTAAATTACTAAGAATCATATTGTCTCCCACTAAATGTTTTTGTCCTATTACATCTTTTAGGGAAGTAGGAGCAAGTTTTAAAGCTAGAGGTTTATCCATGTGTATCACTTTCTTTCTACTAGATTATTTTATCAAAAAACTCTGTCATTTTAAAGATATTGATGTTATACTTTAGTTATGGAGGGTTTCGTATGGAAGAAAAGTTAGAAGATTATTATAAAAAATGGAAAGAAGTAGATTTTCTTATTAAAAGAAGAACAGATGATCAAAACGAAATTTATAATAAATTGATGAAAACTAATTTGGGTAAATTTTATTTTAGCTTAACTGATGAACAGAAAAATGATTTTAGAGGAATTTATTGTTGCATTGATTGTAGAGATTATTACCATTCAGATCTTTATAAATATTGTAGTGTTTCTGAAGTAATTGAAATATATCACGAAACATTGCATGGCACAGAAACAAATGCTTTGTGTAGTGATGATTTTCCTTTTAAAGATAGAGGACTTGCAATTTATATTAAAGATGGTGTAGATACTTATAATGCTTTGACAGATGAAAGTACAAAAGACTTAAAAGTTAGTGATGAAGTTAAATTATTTATCCAAAATATTATAAATGATTTATATGGTTTTAATGACAATTTTACAGTAGATGATATTCCAGTAATTAAAGTAATTTATGATAAATTAACTAATCGCGAAGAAGATTTTCCTAAAACTAATTCTGTTACAGCTGTACAAAATATTATTTTAGATAAGGTTAAAAAAATTCATACCATAGATAAAAGACATATTACTTATAAAGAAAATAGACGTCCTTTTATTGAAAAAAAGAAAAATGCTATTATAAATAATGAATTAGAAATAAGAAAGAGTGATAGTGGCTTTAAGTATTTGTTATTATTTTTGATGGAAACTGCTAAATATGAAGTTAGTCTATTAGAAGGAAAAAGAGTTACTACTCTTTTAAAAGAAATAGAAGAAAGTAATATGAGTGAATGTGATAAAGACTACTTTAAAGATGCCCTTGTTAAAGCCTATTATAATTTAACAAATATTGAATTTAGAAAACAAAGTGAATATTTTGATAATGCCAATGATATTTGTTATGCAACTTTTGAGACTGCAAATGCTGAAATAAATAAAAGATTAATTAAAATGAGACAAGGGTAGTAGGTGATGTTATGCAGTATAATAAAGAAAAGTTTAAATATTATTATGATAATTATAAAGATATAACTAGTAGAATAAAAGAAACTAAAACTATAATAAATGAGCTTTTGGAAGATGATAAATTAACTAAAACTGTAAATTTTTATAATAGTTTAAGTGATAACGAAAAAGATATTTTTGATGACATTAATTGCAATATTAATTTTGTTAGATATAAGATTAATCATAAAATGATTGAAGAGTTAGAAAAGGGACTTGATGAGTTATATGAAGACTTTATAGATAGTGAAGCTTTTCCTTTCGCTAAGAATCAATTTCATTTCTATGTAAAAAAAGATAATTATTTGATTGATGCAATTACAGATGTAGATAGTAGTGAATTAAGTAAAGAAGAAAATATATTTTTAAATGATAGTATAAGTGGTGTAAATAATTGTTTAGATTATAATCCTAGCGATTATAGTGAAGATGATATACCTTTGATAAAAGTACTGTATTTAAAAGAGAAGTATAAATATGAAAGAAAAGAATTATTTGAAGGAATATACTATTATCTTTTAATGGACAGTATGTTTGACGATATTGATCTTGCCAAAAGAATAGATAGTGGTAAATATACTGATGATGAAAAAATGTGTAGTTGTCTCCCAGAATGGAAAAGAGATCATCTAAAGACAAAATTGTTAACTCAACAACAAAGAATTATAGAAAGTGATTCTAGGAATAAAGAATTATTACTATTTTCTATTGATGCAGCTTTTTATGAAATAGAGTTACAAAGTGGAGTTAGAGTTAATGAAATATATGATAGATTAAATAATATGGAAGTTAAAAATGAGCATCAAAGAAGAAAAGTAGAAAGAGAAAAGGATGCTCTAATTACAGCTTATTATAATCTAATAGATCAAAATTTTAGAAAAAATAGTGGTTATTACAGAGATAATCATTATATGTTTGCAAGATATGAAACAGCTAATCCTGAAATTAATAAAAGAATGTTAAAAATGATGAAGAGATAGGTAGTGATAACTTGAAACGTAGTGAAGTAGATAGATCAAAAATTAGTCCTATGATGAGACAATATCTAGAAATAAAAGATAAGTATGAAGATACTATTATCTTTTTTAGACTTGGAGACTTTTATGAAATGTTCTTTGAAGATGCTATTATCGCCTCTAGAGAACTTGAATTAACTCTAACAGGACGTAATGCAGGACTTGAAGAGAGAGTTCCTATGTGTGGTGTCCCTTTTAAAGCTTATGAAGGATATTTAGATAAACTAATTGATAAAGGTTATAAAGTAGCGATAGTTGAACAGCTGGAAGATCCTAAAACTACTAAAGATATGGTAAAAAGAGATGTCATTCAAGTAGTTACTAAAGGTACAAGATTAGATTCATCTATTAATGCTAAAGATAATAACTTTATTGCCTCTATCTATGATTTAGAATACTGTTATGTTTTATCATACTCTGATGTATCTACTGGAGAAGTCTATGTCTTATTAGAAAATGGCGATAAAGATACCCTACAAAGAGAAGTATTAAGACATAATTTTAGCGAAATCATTGTTAATAATAAAATAGATAGAGAGTTTGTTAATACTTTAAGAACTACATATCACTTAAACGTTACTATCTATGATGAACTATATAGTGGCAGTGATTATAGTTATGTCTATAAAAACTTAAAAGATGTAAGAGAAGAGACTGGTATTAAACATTTACTTGCTTATCTTACTAATACTAAAAAAGGAGATTTATCGCATTTAACAGAAGTGAAGGTAGAAAATACTAAAGAACATTTATTAATAGATAATAATACAAAAAGAAATCTTGAACTTACAGAGACGGTTAGATTAAGAGAAAGAACTTATAGTTTATTATGGCTTTTAGATAAGAATAAAACTGCGATGGGTAGTAGACTCTTAAAACAAAATATAGAAAGCCCTTTAACTAATAAGAAAGAAATAGAAAGACGATATGACTTTGTAGATAAGTTAAGAGTAGAGTTTATTTTAAGAGATGATTTAAAAAACAACTTAAATGAAGTCTATGACTTAGAAAGACTTGCTAGTAGAATTACTTATGGTAATTTAAATGCTAGAGACTTACTTCAACTTAAGAATAGCCTAAAAGTATTACCAGATATTAAGAGAATTTTAAAAGAATTAAACTATTATAAAGAAATAGAGGACTTTCCTGAAGTATTTAGTTTACTTGATAAAAGTATAGTAGAAGATCCTCCTATTACCTTAAGAGAAGGACATCTTATTAAAGATGGATATAATGCTGAGTTAGATGAATTAAGGAAAGTATCTAGTGGTTCTAAAGATTTTATCTTAGAACTTGAACAAAAAGAAAAGGAAAGAACTGGTATTAAGAACTTAAAAGTAGGTTTTAATAAAGTCTTTGGTTATTATATAGAAGTCAGTAAAGGACAAGTTAAAGAACTAAAAGAAGAGTATGGGTATGAGAGAAAACAAACTTTATCTAATTGTGAGAGATTTATTACTCCTTTACTTAAAGAAAAAGAAAATATTATCTTAGGAGCAGAAGAGAAGATTATTAATTTAGAATATGATTTATTTATGAAGATTAGAGAGACTATTAAAAGATATATTCATCCTTTACAGAAAACTGCTAATATCATCGCTGAAGTTGATATGTTACAAGCGTTCTCTACTGTTTCTGATATGTATAATTTTGTAAGACCTACTATTACAGATAACCATTCAGTAAAGATAATTGCTTCCCGTCATCCTGTTATTGAAGAAGTTATGGCTAATGATGATAAGAAATATGTTTCTAATGATATAATTATGGATGAAGATACAAGTATACTTTTAATAACAGGACCTAATATGGCTGGTAAATCAACTTATATGAGACAGTTTGCCATTACAGTTATCATGGCTCAAATAGGTTGTTTTGTACCTGCAAAGAGTTGTTCTATGCCAATATTTGATAAAATCTTTACAAGAATAGGGGCAAGTGATGATTTAGTTAGTGGTGAGTCTACATTTATGGTAGAGATGAAAGAAGCGAATCTTGCCTTAGAGAATGCAACAAGAAATAGTTTAATTTTATTTGATGAATTAGGGCGTGGAACTGCTACATATGATGGAATGAGTCTTGCTCAAGCGATATTAGAATATATTCATGATAAGATAGGGGCAAAGACAATGTTTTCTACTCATTATCATGAGCTTACTAGTTTATCTAATAGTCTAAAACACTTACAAAATGTTCATGTCTCTGCTGTTGAGGAAGATGGTGTCTTGACATTCTTACATAAGATAAAGCTAGGTGCAGTTGATAAGAGTTATGGACTTAATGTTGCTTCTCTTGCCCACTTACCATCATCTTTAATTAAACGGGCTGAAGAGATACTTAATGTCTATGAAAGTGAAGGGGTTAAAGAAAGAGAGTTTACTCAGACTAGTCTATTTAGTCTTGATGAAGAAGAAGTGAAAGTTGAAGAGAGGGTTAATGAAATAGAAGAGATGGTTAAAGAGTGTGATCCTTTAAATATGACACCAATTAATGCTTTAAACTTCTTATATGAATTAAAAGAAAAAATAAAGAAAGAAGGAAAATAGAAATGAAAACAGATTTAGTACAATTAATAAAAGATAGAATGCCTTGCTTAGAAGGTAATAAAGTTGTTTGTAAATTATTAGATTATTTTCTTAAGGATATCTATTCTTCAAATTTATTTATATTGGCTGATGATAGGATTGTACTTGAAAATGGCACTCGTATGATTATTTATAATGATAATAATATTGATATTGCAAAAACTAATGAAGAAATAGGAGTAGAGGAAAATATTAGATTTAACATTATAGATGATAATAGTTTTGATATATTTTATTCTAATTATGATATTGATGGTAATAAACCTTTAGTTAAAAGTTTTAACTTATCATTTTTAAATAATAAATTAAGCAGTGCAGTTATTAGTGAATGGGATTTTTCTAGTGAAATGGAAGGACTTCTTCCCTATATAGCCAGTATACTTGCTACTATAAATCCAAATATGGATTATTATGAAGAAATTAAACAATTAATAGATAAATATTCTGATACAAATATAATTGCACATTATAAAATTTTAAGTGTAGATGATAAAAAAATAACTACTGATGAGGATGATGTACTATTAGAAGAACCACTTGATAAAGATATTATTGAGGTGCTGGATGGATTTTTTGGCTTTTCTAAGGAAGAACACAGTAAAGTAAATCAAGCTATGTATGATAGTCTTTTAACTGTAGAAGATAGTATAGAAAATATTAATGCTCCTAAAGAAAGACAATATATACTACTTAATAATAGAAAATAAAAAGGGATGATAACTAATGAATTATGTATTAGTATATAAAGATACTAAAAAGACTATAAACTACTATTATAATTTTAATGATAGGTTAGTTTATGCTAGTGATAATAAAAATAATAATTGTAATATAGTTGGAGTAATTGGTATTATCATAGGTTTTATCTTCTATCTTGCTTACGCTTGTTTTAGTTACTATTTACCATATTCATATCTATTTATAGTATTAGTTGGTATTATCTTTGGTATAGTTATAACTCTTATTGCAAACTCTACTATTAAAGATATTTTTAATAAAAAAGGGAAGAAAGTAACTTTAGATAAATTAAAGGAAATGTATAAGAAGAATAGAACATTTAGAATTAAATATTTTATTTTACTAATTGCTTTCTTTATGCTTACAGTTTTAAATTTAATACTATATCAAAATATTACTACTATTAATTTTCTTTTATTTACTAGTATTATAATGACTACCTTCTTATTTCTTTTATATAGACCAGTCAATAGTTTTAGATTATTAAAGCTACTTGCTAGAAAGTAATATTTATGGTAATATGTATATGTAAAGAAATTTTACATATTATAAAAAAAGAGGAATACCTAGTTTTGCACCTGGGTGTTACCTCCAATGTTTTTGAGTGAACACCCTAATTACAAAGTTGTAATAGGGCGTTTTTCGGTTCTTCGACATTAAAGGGTGCTGAGTAAATTTTCAGCATTCTTTTTAATACC
>CAMMKE010000003.1 GCA_946497375.1 uncultured Mycoplasmatota bacterium | reverse complement strand
ATCTCCTACTTTATGATTAAGTAGAGCTTTAGCGATAGGACTTTCATTAGAAATTCTTCCTTCGAAAGGATCAGCTTCTTGACTTCCTACTATTTGGTATTCATCAGTATCATCTTCATCATCTACATACTTAATAGAAACTGTACTACCAAGTCCTACAACATCTTTAGGAATATCTTTAATTATTTCTACATTTTCAAGCATCTTCTCTATAGTTTTAATTCTACCTTCAATTTGTGCTTGTTCATTTTTAGCAGCATCGTAGTCAGCATTTTCAGATAAATCGCCTAAACTACGTGCTTCCTTAATGGCCTGTATATTAGCAGGTCTTTTCTCATTTATTAATTCACTTAATTCATTTTTTAAATCATTAAGTCCTTCTTCTGTTAAATAAACTGTTTTTTTGTTTCCCATTATATCACCTCAAAATTTATAATAATAGGCTAGGTCCCCCTAACCATAATACGACTAAAATTTTAGCACAAATTTACAAAAATATCAAGCATTATTTTCATAAATTTCTTTAGTATATTATGCATTACACTTTAAAATGATACTAAGAATTAACAATCCATTCAATAATTATTTTTTTGAGAGAAAAATATGTCTCTTTTTCATACTGCATATTACAAATACAATACTTTTTATTAGCAATATGAGAGCAGAACATACACTCATCAAGGTTAAAACAGTCTT
Source organism: uncultured Mycoplasmatota bacterium (assembly GCA_946497375.1). Next base: position 45,691 of record CAMMKE010000003.1, on the reverse strand, counting down.
GAATAAATAAAGAGTTACTTATTTTATTAGAACAAATAACACTATAGGAGTTACTACAATTATTAGAGTCATCTATTCTAATAGAAAAAGTACAATTTCCACTACGTTGAGAAGCTAATAAGAATTCACTTCTACCACATCCATCACAAAATATAATGTTTTTACAGTTAGAACAGTTAGTAGAATTATAGACATAACTAGAATCATATATAGTATCGCTTTTACTAACATATGTAGAATTATAACAACGCTCTGTGGTAATAGTATTAATCTCTTCCCAGATATTAATTAATTCTTCTAATGAATTAAAATCTCTTTTTTCCATCATAAAGCCCTTACTACTATCTAAATTTTCCATATTATCTTTAGTAATAAATTTAGTAGCATTATCAAAATCAGTATATGTCTCTTCATGAGTTATACTATCATATACTTTCCGTGGCAGTTTAATATCAAAAGCATATTTTTTATAAATATCATCTAATGAATCTTTATTCTCAACTAAAAAAACAGCTTTAAATATCTTATTTATAATCACTAAAGCATCTTCTCTACTCATACTTATTACTTCCTTTTTTTCTGCTATTGGATAAAGTAATTAAAATATCTTTTAGTCTTCTTGTTGTAAAATTAGAAAAGCTCGTCTTAATACTAGTTGATATATTCTTAACAATATTTTCTTTGTTTCTCTTATCTCTAATTAATGGAACTGCCACAAAATCAGTTGTTTTCGCTTTAACGACAGGAAGAATTTTACCATTCTTACTTATTCTTACTACCACTTCTCTATTATTTAAACCGGTTAGTAAATTAATCTTATCATCATCAGTTACACTTCTTGCAAATTTAATATTCAAAACATCTTTTAATATAACTGCATCACTTCTTGAAGTTCTAAAAACATAATAATTAATAACATTTGCAAATATAGCATCTTGTAGTTTCTTACTAATCTGTCCAAAATACTGTTCTGTTAGAATAAGAGCGATATCAAATTTCCTTGCTTCTGATAAAATTCTCTCCATAATAGGATTTTCAAGTAATGATACTTCATCGACAACTAAAATTAGTTTTTTATTTATTCTATTTTCAATAGCAGTTTCAAGTATTTCTTCCATTACTAAAGAAGATATAATCTTAACTATATTATCACCTAAAATACTTCTATCTAAAGAAAATATAGTTAAGTCATTATCTTTTATAACATCACTTATACCTATTTTTTTCTTCTCAAAAGTAGAAAATACTAACATCTCATCAATAAAACTAATTATAGGAGAAATACTCTCATTATAATAATTATTTTTTAAGTCATTAAATTCTGTAAAAAAGAAGGAAACAACTGTATCATTTAATTTAGGAGTTAACTCTTTTACTAGTTTATTACGATATTCTAAATCTAATAAGACTTTTCTAATATTTAGAAATGAGAAATCTTCTTTTACGAGCAATAAATTAATTGTATATCTTAAGACTCTTTCTAATTTTAAATTATATCCATCTTTCATTAAATTTTTAAACACTGATAATAACAGTTCATTTTTAATAATGATATCACTATTACTAGATAAAAACAAATCACAACTTTCATTAAAAAAATCTATTACTTTAGTCCTATCTAATCCTCCAATATCTTTTTCTATTGAAGCATGAGGGTCTATTACTACTACTTTATAATCATCACTATTTAACATTATATTCTTAATTAAAAGACTAATTAATTTAGATTTACCACTTCCACTACTACCAACTATTAGGGAATGTTTAAAAAAGTCATAATCTTTATAATCAAGATATAAATCACTATTTAGATATGGAAAAGCATCAACACTAAAAACACCAGTATTATTACTAGTTAAAAGAGGTAATATTTTTTCTAAGTTTAAATATTTATTTTTCTTCTCATAAGAAAATCTTTTATTATTACTAAAATCAACACTAAGTATGTAAGTAGGTCTTGCTAGAATAAATCTTCTTCTAATATAATTATTACTATTATTAAAGAATAAATAAGTCTTAAATAATCTCTTATTACCTATTCCTCTTATATTTATAATAATATATTTAAGTTCTCTATCATGTTTTAATTTACTAATATCAAAAAGCTCTACAGCATTTTTATCTACATCTAAAATAATAGGTTTATTTTTTATATAATCTATTTCTATATTTACATCTTCTTCTTTTATTAAAAAATCATCTATAGAATTAATTGTAGGTGGAACTCTATATTTCGTAACTAAATAATATTTTAATTTATTATTAAATATTTCTATAACTATTTTAAATTTTCTAAAATAACCATTGTATTTACATATATAATCTATCAATTCCTGCCAAGAGTCCTTGGAAACATTATCTTTATTTAAGTAAATAGATTGTACTACCATATCAAAACTCCCCTTTAGTGAAGTTTAACATAAAGCCAAAGAAAAAAACTGACATTTATGTTTTATCTTTTGTCAGTTTTTCTTAAACCTATAAGGTAGGTCCACCTTTTTCCAATTCTAAAGTATCAACAACTTTATATGTATCTTCAAAATCCCTCTCAGAAATACCATACATATCATCAGGATTCGTTATATTAATATAGCCTCCAGCAGCGATATTCATGTCGGAACCCCATTGATTTAAAGTTATATTATCGGGAATTTGAACAAAAGTCTGTACTCCTCCTTTAGGTTTAAATAAAGTTGGATTATTTTCATCAATTTCATATTTCTTCTTAAAGGTTGAATCAGAAATAATCCAGTCATTGCTATGACCATTGTTATCTAATATTATATTACCGTCTTCATCAGTTTTAGTAACAACCCATCCAGGATTATTTGTTTCTTCATCTAAACTGACAGTATCAACCTTTTCTTTTACCTCATTCCCAAGAGAATCTACACTCCATGATATAACCTCTTCACCAACAATACCTGGTCTTGCCATTATTCTAGCAAACTTATATGCTTCTATTGGTACTAATGTACCACTTTCTAATCCATTTTTTACATATGTTAAAACATCAACTTTAGTATAATTTTCCATACACATCCTCCTAAATAAAAGGATAACATAAATAATAATAAATTTCAATCTTCTATCGGTATTAAAAACTCTGTTATACCATCATGATAGTACTCAAGTTCTGGTAAGGGTCTAATATTATATTGCAAGTTTAAAAACATCGTCTTGTAAAACTTTAGACTCATTCTTCTAATATCTTTCGCTTTCTGGGAATTTATCATAAAAACAATCCATTTACTCTTAGGAATAACATATTTAGATAATCCAGACAATTTTTCTTTATATAAACACCAATATTCAAAGTTATCACTATTATATCTATCTTCATAAGTAACCATACCATATAGAGGATGCTTATTAAACTTATTGATACATTCATCAAAAAATCTTGGAGCATCACCTTTAATAGTATAACTTGTAGTCTTAGTTCCTACTCCATATAGAGTAAATTCATCTAAAGATATAATATTATAGGTTAACTCACTACTATCAGTTATTTCTTCTTTAAAAACAATTTTAGGAAAAGTCTTAATACCTTTCTTTAAGTCTTTTGCCTTACTAGGTTTAATGCCATAAAACTTATAAAATGCACGAGAAAAAGATGTTGGATTATCATAATGATATTTAAGCGCAACATCTATTATTTTCTCATTTTTTACAGTTAAATCATAAAAAGATAAAGTTAGTCTTCTTTTTCTAACATATTCTGTTATTGTATTATTACATAGAAGACTAAAGAGTTTTTTAGCAGTATAGACATTAACTCCTAAAATCCTAGCAATTTTTTCATAGTATATATCGCTTTCTAAATTATCTTCTATATAATCTATTACTTTATTTAATTCATGATATATATTCATAACCATCCCCCATATAATGACTTAAATACTTTTTAATAAATTAAGTCTATAATTTTTGTCTTTATGAATGTTAAAAGTTTGATAAAACTTCATTAATTTTTCATAATCATAACCATCTATTATAGGTAAAACAGTTTCATCTTTAGAATAATCCAAAGTTCTATTACCATACCAACATAAATATATTTTATCAATATATTCTTTAGGAATTTTTTTAAGTAAAGTAATAAAATCTTTATGTTTAACTGGTTTATATACACCTTCTTTATATAATTTATATAATAGTGTATAAGGCTTTATATTCATAGGAAATAAATTGACTAAAGAAACACCATTGTTTACTAACCATTTTATACTCTCTATTGTATCTTCAAATTGTTTTTCTAAAGATATAAAAGGCCCACCAAAAAGACAGTTTGCTTCCACTTTAAAACCATAGCTTTTTATCAAAGAAATAGTTTCTTTAAATTTTTCATTATCTATCATTTTATTTAAGCATTTTCTTCTATAAATATCATTATAACTTTCAAAACCGAGCTCTATTTCTATTTCTTTATCTTTTAACTTTTCCTTTATTAAATTAAGTAGGTCTTTATTTATACTAGTATAATGACTTTCAAAAACAATAACTTTTATATTAGTTTTAGAAATACAATCTAACAAGGTTATAATATTTTCTTTTGGCATTTCTAAATAATCAAAAATACTTCCAAGACTATTGATAAGTAGAACTTTAGGAGACTTTTTATTTAGTACTTTAGTCATAATTTCTTTAATATCATTAGAACTTAAATTATTTTTTCGAGGCTTTCCATAATCACACATTATACAACTACCATTTTTACTAAATCTACAACCTTTACTATAAAAACATATTTGCAAGACTTTACCATCAAAGAAAGTATCATATTTCTTATAAGTAAAGCCTCTTTTATTTTTTAATGCAATATGTTCTTGAATTAGTCCTTTGTTAATCATAATATCTTAACTATAGCTTTATCATATATCTCAGTATATAAATAACTTCCTTTCTCACACTCTATTTTTTCATCAAAACTATCTAAAGTACAAATTGCATTTTCAAAAGTATTATTGCAATCTCCTTCGCTATAAATATAACTACTATAATTTACCTCAAAAGTCCTTAAAGAAATAGTCTTATTATAAAAGCAATTATAATGCAACTCTTGTAATGATGGTAAGTTTTGTTCAAATAATGCTTTATTTAATACTATAGATGAATTCTGAAATCTTGGGTTAATTTCCATGAAATAGACTTCTTTATTATAACAAATGCTATCTATTCCCATAATTCCTCTATAGCCTTTTTTTTGCATTAATTTTCCTATTTTTAAAGCATAATTATTTATTTTAGTTAATAAAGGGTTATCTACATTTTTTTTACATGCTATAAAATCGCATCCCTTATATGCTAATTTATTATTAATCTTCTCTATTATTTGAATTGATATAGGAAGTAAAGTAATGTCATTTTCACTAATTAATAGATGAATGTTTATAGGAATATTATTTTTACAATATTTTGTAACCATATAAATTTCATCATTATTAAACTTAAGACTTTTATGATTTTCTTCATCTAAAATAATAGTACCGCTGCCACCAGATCCTTCTTTTGACTGAATAACAAAGCTATCATGATTATATGATTCTTTTAAGTTAGTAAATTTTATGTCTTTGCCTTTAAAAAGAACATAATCAAGTATAGGCACATGTATTTTTAAAAATTCTTTTATTTTAAATTTGTCATTAATAAATTTAATTAAGTCTTGATTATTTAAACAAAGAACGGAATCTAATAATCCTAATTTTTTCATACTTTCATAACTGTAAATTTGGCTATAATACATAAACTTCACGTTAGGATTATCTTTTACCGCCTTAAGAACTATATTATCATAAAATCTATCTAATAATGAAAAATTTTCTTTATTATTATGGTCAACGTTTTTCTTAAATTGTATTCTAAAAGAATGAGGATTACTGCCGAACAAAACAATACTATCATCTATAAAATTACAGTATTTTATCTCTGACTCTCTTATGCCAACCCAAACTAAATCTTTCATATATTATTATCCCTTTATTTAATTTCAGTAAGCCAAAGACTATGTAAATTACAATAAGCATAGATTTTATTATATGATTTATCATAAGGAAAACTTGCTTCTGGTTTATCTCCTGCTGTTAACTTCTTAATCATATAATTATCATCACTTGCAAGAATTATAAAGGAAATATAATGTTCATCTGTCATTGGATGTTCTACTTCTCCTACTTTGATATTAATCATTCCATCTTTAATCTCATATACTGGTAAATGTTTTTCAGTAGCAGCTTCAGTTGTATTCGCTTCAACTAATGTCATCTTTTCACCGCAACATACTAAAGCCTCACTTTTATCTTCTAACTTTAATATAACATTTCCACATTTTTTACATACATAAATTTTCATTAATCATACCTTCTTTCCATATTTATTATAATTTCTATTTTAACTTTTTACAAGATGTAACTAAGTTTTCTAATAGAAAGACAATAGATAAAGGACCTACGCCCTTAGTTTTAGGTGTATAACTAATATTATCACTATCTATTAAGACATCACCTAAACCTACATCTATAACAACACAGCCATCTTTTAAATCACTACTTCTAAAAAGATTGTTAACACCTGTTACACTTATCACAATATCACTGTTTTTTAACAAACTAACTAAATCTCTAGTCTTAGAGTGACACATACTAACTGTTGCATCACTATTTATTAAGTAACTTGCAAGAGGTCTAGAAATATTATAACTTCTTCCAATGATAGTGACATTTTTACCACTTAAAGAGATATTATAAGACTCTAATATCTTTATAACGGCAAGAACAGTAGAATTAACTATATTAGGTCTATTTATAGATAAATAATACTGATTAATGGGATTAACACCATCTATATCTTTATTTATATTTATCGCATCATAACAAGCATATTTATCTATATTTTTAGGAAGAGGTTCTACTAATAAAATACCGGTTATTTCATTATCTTTATTAAGTTCGTCTATTAAAGAAATAACACCCTTTGTACTAGGATTATCTAACTTATAATGTTTAAAATGGATATCAAGTTCAAGACATTTATCTATTAATAATTTACAATATGTAGAGTTATTGAAACTAATGATAGCAAGAAAAGTGGTGTATTTCTTAAGATCTTTTTTTACTTTAGTAAGTATAACACTAACTAAAGCACTACACTCTAACACTCTACTCATGATTTTTAATCTCTCTTATCAAAAAGTCATCAGTCATACCAGCGATATAATCTATCACCCATCTTTTAATATTAGTAGATTCTAAATATCTTTTATCTTGATGATTTAAAAATATTTTATAGATATCACTTTCTTTATTACTTGTCTTTATATCATCTAAATAGATATTATATAGTTTATTGATACCAGCTTCATAATAATCTAATTCTTCTTTAGTCATAGAATACTTATAAATATTTTCATTGTTAAATTTCTTTAAAGCGAATAGAGCTTTATAGACTTTATCACTCATCTTAATATAAGGTTTATCTATACTTTCATTAATAATATCTAAGACAATAGTATTAACAATATCTCTATTATTATCACCTAATACATCTCTTATACTTTCTGGTATATCACTTCTTTTAAATCTATCTATCATAATAGCATCTTCTATGTCTCTACCAATATACCCTATAATATCACTAATTCTAACTACACAACCTTCTAAGGTCATAGGACGATACTTTTTAGATTTCTCTAAGTCTTTATAACTTTCATTATATTCTCTTAAAAACTCATTCTTATCCTTCTTCATAGGTTCATAGATAGGACTTAACATCTCCCCATTATGAGTCATAATACCATCCAATGTTTGTAGTGTTAAATTAAGCCCTTCTCCATCTTTAGCCACTTCCATATAATATCTAACACCTTGAATATTATGAGCAAAATACTCTCCTAGTTCTTTTAAAGATAATCTATTTAATATCGCTTCTCCTGCATGTCCTAAAGGAGTGTGACCAATATCATGACCTAAGGCAATCGCTTCTATTAAGTCTTCATTTAAGTTTAAAGCCCTACCAATAGTTCTAGCAATTTTACTAACTAACTGAACATGAGTAATTCTTCTACTGACATGGTCATTAGAGTTTAGTGTATAAACTTGAGTCTTATTTAAGTATCTTGTATAAGACAAAGAATGTATTATTCTATCTATATCATGAAAAAATGGAGGCCTAATATCTTCCTTTTCTTCTTTAAACCTAACAGCATCACTACTTTTAGTAGCATAAGGACTTAAATCTTTTTCTTTCCTTAAAAAGTTCTTCTTTGCTTTCTCAAAACTTCCCATTAAATCACTTCTTCCCTGTATAATACTTTTTAGTTTTCACATTTCCCCTTTTCATCTTAACAAAATTATCAAAATTATCTTTAACATAATTATCTCTATTAAAGATATGCTTAATCACTACTCTATTCTCTTCGGTAATATCATCTTCATTTAAATATAGACACTCATCATAATTAACAATATTTAATTTCTTACTTTCATCTCTTTCTGACTTTAAGATAACAAAGTTATTAAAGCCATCTAACTCTTCATAACCTGTTTTAGTTTTAGATACTATTATCTTATCTAAAAACATAAAATCAACATCTCCACAAACAAAATCTTCGGCAAGCATCACATAAACTGGAACATAATAATATTCTTTACTATCCATAACTACTTCTCCTTATTAATTTATATTGAAAGATTATTTAGCCTTTCTAATTAATCTTATCATAGAATAAGGAATAAGTCTTGTATCAAATGGTAATTTTAATACTTCTTCAGGATGTCTTGCAACATCTATTTTCTCATTATCTTCATTATAGATAACCTCTATTTTATAAGGATAAATCTCTCCTGTTGGTGTAAATATTTCTACTTCATCACCGACTTTAAAGTAGTTACGTTCTTTTAAGACAATAGATTTCATCTTTTCATCATAACCTATTATAAGTCCTAAATACTCTTGATTAGATACTTCTTGTCTACCTGTATAATATTGGTCAGTTACATCTGCTAGATGATTAAAGTATTGACTAGTTGTATCACGATTAGCGACAGAGTCAAGACGTTTCTCATACTCAAGTAATTTCTCATCAGTTAAAGTGCCATTATAAATACTATCAATTAAAAATCTATAACTACCAATAACAGTAGCAAGATAATAAAGGCTTCGCATTCTTCCTTCTACTTTTAGGGAACTAACACCAATATCTATTAAATCTTTAATATAGCTTGCCATATTTAAGTCTTTAGTAGCAAGAGTAAATTTATCATTATCTTTATAATCAAAGGCAAAACGACATACTTGCGCACATCCTCCACGGTTTGCATCACGATTAGTAACATAATTAGATAAAGCACATCTACCACTAAAACAAGTACACATGGCTCCATGAATAAAGACTTCTGTTTCTAGATTAGGTATACTTGATATTTCTTTTATCTCATCACGAGATAGTTCTCTTGCAAGAACAACTCTACTTGCTCCTAAGTCCCTATAAAACATTGCAGCATCTTTATTAGTAATAGAGTCTTGTGTAGATATATGAACCTCTACTGTTTTATAGTTATCTATAATATATTTGGCAAGATATAAATCACTGACGATAAAAGCATTAATACCACAGTCTATAACTTCTTTAATGTATTCTTCCATACCTAATCTATCTTTATCATGAAAAACAATATTAGCGGTTAGATATACTTTTTTACCTAAATTATGAGCGAAAGTACATCCTTCTTTTAATTCATCTAAACTAAAATTAGTAGCATTCGCCCTTAAACTTAGTTTTTCTCCTCCTACATAAACTGCATCAGCACCGTATAATAAGACTACTTTAAGTCTTTCTAAATCCCCTGCTGGTGCTAGTAACTCTATTTTTTTCATCTAATCACCTACTTTATATATGACTTGCAATAAAGTCTACAACCTCATCTTCATTTACTTCTAGTAACTTCATATCTTCATCTGTAACATCCGTAAAATATTTATCTAGTTTTTTATATTTGGATATAGAATTTAATGGATATCCTGGATTAATCTTATCACCCCTGGTACTTACCATATAAAAATCATCTTTAGACCAACTATATGTAGCTTCCTCTCCTTTTTCATTAATAACTGCTAAACCATATACCCATTTACAATTAATTTTCCCATCTTTTCCATATTCTTTTACTAAATTAGTATAATATAAAAGGGCTCTTCATCAGTTAGGCTCTTACCATTAACACGTCTAACAAATAAGCCTGGTTGTAAATCATCAGGAACACCTTCTAAATACAAAGTATCATCCATTCCCATACATGGCATATTAGTCTTCTTAAAACACTCTCTTGCCTTTATTAAAGCATTTTCAATAGCAGTAGTTCCATCTTCTTTTGCATCTTATTTAAGATCTATATCTTTTAAAGATAATACTTCTATTCCTAATTCTTTTAATCCTTTACTAAATCTTTTTGATTTAGATTGGTTTGTTGTTGCAAATATAATTTGTTTCATAAATACTCCCTCCTACTTCACTTTATAAATAGTTTCTCTATATAAAAATCCTCTATTATGTCCTGCTAATTCGTCTATTGTTAGCTTATCAAAATTAACAAAAGCTTTAATTAATTCTTTGTACTCATCACTACTAAATTCTCCTTGTTCTATAATTCCATAATTTATGTTATTGTCAACTAACTCCTTATAAACATTACTCAAATTAAGACATTTATTATAAAAGAAAGTTGTCCCATTACTATCTTCTTTCACTAAGAACTCTTGACCACTTTTAGGCTCTTTAATAGTAATTAAATCACTTTTACTTTTATTTTTATTTGCAAAATAACTAGTAAGTAAACTTCTTCTAGACATGGCAACTACAGGGTTACCAAGCAAAAGAATAAATAAATCACTTTTAGTATTACTTCTTATATTAAGTACTTCATCTTTAGTTATTTCATTAGAGAGATAGGCTCTTTTAACTCCTAAATCATAATACAAATTAATAGTATCACTATTAGTAACCATATGAGTACCATTGTAGATTAAGTTAATGTTTATTTTATTTTCTTTGACTAGATTAAGAACTGCTAAATCATAAAAGAACACTCCATCTACTTTTATATTTTCTAGTTCTTTTAATACCTTAAGTAAATTATCTAACTCATTATTAAATATCATTTTATTTATAACAACAAAACATAGCTTATCAGTATTTTTCTTATATTCTTTTATGTCAGAAATATTATAATATTTAAAATAATCAACAGAAAAATTTTCTAATGGTAAGATAAGTCCATCTAAACCATTATCTAAGTATTCTAAATAATTAGAATCTCTTATTACACCTAAAAGTTTCATAACATCAGTCCTTTTCACAACATATTTTAGCATAAATAATTATAAAGAAAAAGAGACATCATCAAGAAATCTCTTTATTATTCTTCCGTTGGTTCATCTAACTTAACAAGTACTTCTCTAGGTTTAGAGCCATTAGGTGGTCCAATAATACCTCTTTCTTCTAGTAAATCAATAATACGTGCTGCTCTATTATAACCAAGTTTAAATCTTCTTTGTAATAGTGAGGCACTGGCTTTTTGAGTCTCTATAACAAACTCTACTATTTCATTATATAAAGGATCATCATATTCTTCCTCTTGTCTCATATCTTCTTTTTGTGAGGCACTCTTTTCACTATCACCTTTTAAATCCATAAAGGCTTGATCATACTCTGCTTTTTGTTGTTCAATAGTATAATCTATTATTCTTTTAATCTCATCATCAGAAATAAATGCTCCTTGAATACGTTCTGGATCTGCTTCACCCATTGGTAAGAATAACATATCACCTTTACCAAGTAGTTTTTCTGCTCCTGTCATATCAAGAATAGTACGAGAATCTATACTACTAGAAACAGCAAAGGAAATACGACTTGGAATATTTGCTTTAACAACACCAGTAATTACATCTGTTGATGGTCTTTGGGTAGCAATAATTAAGTGAATACCCGCTGCACGAGCCATCTGTGTAATTCTCATAATAGAAGCTTCTACATCTTTACTTGCAACTAACATAAGGTCTGCTAACTCATCTATTATTACCACGATAAATGGCATCTTCTTCATTTGTTCATCTGCTGGTAGAGTCTTATTCATCTTTTCTACATAATCATTATAAGTTGCAATATTCTTAGTTTTAGTCTCACTAAACATATCATAACGTCTTTCCATCTCAGATACAATTTTAGCAAGGGCAACAGATGCTTCTTTAGGGTCAGTTACAACTGGTCTCATTAAATGAGGAACACCATTATAACCAGAAAGTTCAACTTTTTTAGGGTCAACCATGACAAGTTTTACTTCATCAGGTTTCGCTCTCATTAAAATAGAACAAATAATACCATTAATACATACAGATTTACCTGAACCAGTAGAACCTGCTACTAAAAGGTGAGGTGTTTTATTAATTTCACACCATATAACATTACCCATAATATTTTTACCTAAAGGACATAGAAGTTTAGAACCATCAAGTGACTTAGGTACTTTCTCTAACACTTCTCTAAATGATACAGAAGCAGTCTCTTTATTAGCAATTTCTATACCTACAGTATTCTTTCCAGGTATAGGTGCTTGTATTCTAACATCTTTAGTAGCAATCGCTAAAGCTATTTCTCTATGAATAGATAAAAGTTTACTAACCTTAGTACCAGAATGAAGTTCTAACTCATACTGAGTAACAGTAGGACCAATATGTACTTCTACTACTTTACCAATAATATTAAAGTCTTTTAATACTTTCTCAAGTATTTCTATATTCTTTTCAATTAAACTTTGATTAACACTATTTTTCTTTTTCTTAGGAGCATCTAATAGATTAATTGATGGTAAAATATAGTTATGTTTAACAGTAGTTTTATTAGTAGACTCTTTATCTTCATCACTAACATCATTATTCTCAGTAGCTTCTTCATTTACCTTAGCTTTAGTTAACTCGTCTATACTAGATATAACAATTTTCTTATCATCATCTTTTATCTCACCCATAGCCGGTTCAACATTACCTGTAATAATAGGTTTCTTACTATCAGGTTCTTCTTCCTTATTCTTATCTCTTTTAGGGAACTTCTCTTTAGCCTTACTTGCCTTATCTTTAACAAAATCAACAATAGAAAAGCCAGTAAATAATGAAAATCCTATAATAATTAAAGTCCAAGCAATTATCTGCATTCCTCTATATGAGAATAACATCATAAATAAAACTCCAAAGGTACACCCAATAATACCCCCACCAATTGCATTAGGCCTTGCACCTTTCATAACGTCTGAAAAAGACTCTATTAACTGATTAGTAGTTTCACTAAATACTTTTATTGCATTACTATCATTTTGTAATATAAAGTTTTCATGCATTAAAACAAGTAGACCTATAACTAATAAATAAATACCTAACATTTTAGTTGTAAATAAATTAGGCCACTCTCTATTTATAATTAAATATGCACCTAGTACTAACAAAACAACTAATAGCACATTATAAAATACTCCTACAAGAAATATTGCAAAAGATGCAATCATATTACCAACAGGACCATATCTACCAATACCAAGTATTGCTGCTAAAACAAGTAATACACCATATAATTCTGTAGCATGAGCAAAACCTTTTTTAGTTTCTTTCTTTTTCTTTCTTTTTGCCATAACAATCACTCTCTTTCGTATCATTACTACTCAAGTATAACAAAACTAAAGAATAATTTAAAGAGATTGTCACTCATTTGACACTTTTATTTTATTTAAAACATCCATAACTTCATAAAAGACTTTATGACTATTATCTTTTTCTTTACTCATATTAGGTCCTACAAAATCATTGATTTCTTTTAATACTAAATCTATATTATCCTTATTAACTTTATCCCTAATCAATTGTAAACAAGTATTTTTATAACCTCTTACCATAATACCTGCTAAAGCTTTATAATATGATTTTTCTGGCAAGTTAGATTTCTTATAGAAATACATTGCCATTTCATCCGTCATTTTTCTTTTATTAGTTAAAATTATTTTATTAGTCCTAAATACACCATTAGGAGCAGAGTTACTTGAAACATTAATAATCTCTGCATCCTCTGGTATTATTACATCATATAAAGTATCTCCTCTAACTAACCATCTAAATATCTTATCTTCAGTCGAAAAATTAAATCCACCCATTTCTTTAGGATTATTAGCATTAGGATTAAAGTTTTTGTCAATATTTACTTCATCAAGTTTATATTTTAAATTATCATTAGCACCACTAATATCATCAAACATAACTTTTAAATACTTTGCACTCATATAATTATTACACTTCCTATTTTTTATTATCTCTAACAGTTACATATCTTTGATTGCTAGCTTTAATATGTTTTTTATTCTCATATTCTAGCTTGCCCTTTAAAATCAATGGATTAACTATTTTTCTACTTATATAACTTCTAGATTTAATATTCAAATATTCTTTAATTTCCTTAGCAGATTTAGGTTCCCTACAAAAATCTAAAACTTTATTATATAATTCTAATACTTGTTCACTTACTTGTTCACCGACTTGTTCACTTGCTTGTCCACTTTGTGTATCACTAACTGCATCACTTTTCCCATTATATATGGTATTTTGTTGTCCACTAACTTGTTCACTAATACTATCATGTTCAAATTTCATACTATTTCTAAATACAACCTTAAAACTTCCTCTTTCTTCATAAAATTCTGGTTCAGGCAGTTCATACTTTGCCATTTCTCTTTTCATAGTAGGAATACCTGTATGCCTGTTTTCTATAACAGAACCCTTTTCTTCTAGTATCCTAACTATTGTAGGGTTCCTTGACTCCATCATAGTATCAGTCCCAAGTTTTTCTAGTTTATTAGCACCATATAATGCTCCAGGATTTAAAATCTCTACTCTATCTTCATACATATAAACAGAAATAAAGGCGCTTTCTGTTTCTTTACTATAATCCCTGTGGATTAAAGCGTTGGCAACAGCCTCTCTTAATGCTTCTAAAGGATATTCAGTTCTATTTTCTCTTTTACCATTAGAATCTATTATTACTCTAGTCTTCATATTTCTTCTTAAAAATCTCATAGTACCATCAAGCATCTCTTCTATAGTTCCCTCTACTCTTTGATTATCAATAAATCTTTCTCCTAAAGAGCCAACATCACCTAATTTTGTTCCTGGTATGACAGAACAAGCGACAAATAATTGTGGATAAAAACTTTGAGGATAATCACCAAAAATAAGTGTTCCTGCAAGTGTTGGATATATTTTATTGTTATCGCTATCAACTATACCACATAGTTTTAAATTTTTTTCATAACTGTTTTTAGAAAAGTTTGGTTTTAACTCTTTTATTTTATTAAGATATTCTTTTAAACTTTCTTTATTTAAATCTTCAATACTAGATTTTTTAGTTGGTCTTGTATCTTCAAAAATATGATCATTATAACTTTCAAAAGCATAAATCTCATAATCAGTCAATAACTCATCTCTATCACCTTCTCTTGTATAAGAACCTGCTTTTAATCCTTTAGGTTTATAATAACAAGGCTTTTTATTTTGTCTTAATTCTTCAATTTTTACTGCAAGAATATTCTTACCTTCAAACTCAAGTGGTAGTATATCCGTTCTAACTCTAGGAACCATATCATCACTACATAAAGAAGTTATTTGTTTCTGTAAATCATTAATATCATAAACACCTTCTGTTTTAAAATTATCATCTTCATTTAAGCCAAAAATAATAATGCCACCATATTTATTAGAAAAACTAGATATTGTATCATAACACTTTTTAGGAAAACCTAATAAAGCACTCTTAGCTTCTATTCTATTAGTCTCTGTATTATATTTTCTTAAAATTTTTATTGCATCTATTACTTCATTTTTTTCCATTCTGTAGCACCTCCATTTAATATACTAAAAGAATAACATATATACATAATAAAGGACAAATACTATTAACATAATAGTTCCTTCTTTTTTACTAACTTCTCTTTCACTTCTTGCAAAGATAAACAAAAGAAATGAAGATAGGAATACAACAAGTATATCAATAAAACTAAAACCTTTTAAGACAATATCACCATATATAAGAATAGGAAGCCCTAAAACTATACAAATATTAAAGATATTAGTACCAATAATATTTCCAATAGCCATATCAAACTCACCTTTTCTAGCACTTGTTACAGTCATAATCATCTCAGGTAAGCTTGTACCTATTACAATAGCAGTCATTGTAATTGCCTTCTCACTTATATTTAAAGCACTAGCAATCGCTTTAGCAGAGTCTACAATCATATCACTACTATAAACTATTAAGATAATTGTAACAACTAAAAGTAGACAAGACATAATAGCAGAATACTTACTTATCACTTGTTCCTCATCTTTTTTATTCTTTTTAAATAACATTCCTACTAAATAAAGAACAAACATACAAAATAATAATATTAAAATAAAACTATCATTTCTTGAAAAAGTATTTGAAGTTATTGGATTAAATACTGCATCAAGCATTAAGAAAGAAAAAGCTGTTGTAACAATAAAAAGTAAAGGTAATTCTTTTTTAACAGTAGCATGTCTTACTTTAATAGGCCTTAAGAAACTAGCAAGTCCTATAATTAAGAAAACATTTACAATCGAGCTACCTACAACATTTGCAAAAGCCATAACTCCATCACCATTTGCAACACTTCTAAAAGATATAGCAACTTCAGGAGCACAAGTACCAAAGGAAACAATTGTAAGAGCAATTAACATCTTAGGAACTCTTAACTTTAAAGCTAAAGATGAAGCAGCATCTACTAAAACATCTGATGATTTAATGATTATTACAAAGCCTATTAATAAAATAACTATATCTAAAAGCATATCATCACTTCTTTCTACCCCTAATAATAGTATAAATTATTTTAATACATCTTACAAACAAAAGAGATTAACTTTACACTAATATTATTAACAGAAAAAAGTTATTTACTAAAAAAGAGTAATGTTTTAATACACTACCCTATCTAGTTAATATTTTATTCTTATCATCAAATTCATCTATAGTATCATCAACTATTCCTAAGACTTTATTAAAGGCTCTTATATTACTATTTACATCGTGATGAGATTTAATACTGTAGCTCTTAATATCTAATACATCTTCTACTTTTCTTTGGGAAGAAGTAAGAACCATACCATCTGATTTACCTTCAAAAAACATTTCATTAAAAATACACATCAAAATCCCTTGTTTATTACCAGTCATAATCGTTTCTTTTTTAACACTAATATCAATACTTGTTAGTATATTTTTAAAACTATTTAATCTTTTAACCGCTTCCACATTATCAGTACAAAATACATTTTTAATAAAATTCTCATCATAAAGATGTATTTTTTCATCAGGAATACCTCCAGGTATAGCGATATCATAATCCATATGAGAATTACTACTTTTTTTCTCATATACATTTTTAACTAAAATATTGCAAACAATATCACTTTTAAAAACTCTTTTAATTTCTGGATAAAATATTTTAGGAGAAGCAAACTTAGTTCCTTCATAAGGGGATGCTATATTATAAACATTAGTCTTTTTAAAAGTTTCACTATTTTTAAAGAATCTAGGAACATAAAAGTTCATAACACTACATTTAGATAAGCCAACTATATTAACTGAATTAGTATCAGGAAGAGACGCTAAGTAATCAACATAATTTGCAAACAATTTAGCATCTTCAATAATAGGTGCATCTGCATCCATCAAGAATAATTTAATATCATAGTTACCATTACATCTTTCATAATGACTAATAACATTATCTATTCTAACTTCTGTTTCCTTAATTGTAGAAAAATCTTTGGAATGGTCCTCTACTCTAGATCCTTGATCAATTATAATATAGTTAATTTTACCATTATCATTAATTATTCTTTTATAACTAGCAATTGCAAAGCTTCTTCCCCTATCTTTTAAATCACTACTTTGAACCCATTCATTCTTTTCTAAATCCCATTTAGCAAAAATATCTATTGCTCCCATAACTTCCCCTCTTTCTTAGCTACATATTATATCATATAAATAACATAAAGTAAATAATACTATCATTTCATTAAACTATTATATAAATTATTAGCATTAGTAAAATCTGCTATCATCAAAAAGTTATCTATGTAGTTACCTTTTTCATTCTTATAGTTTAAATAATAAGCATGTTCCCACATATCCATATTAAATAATGGAATAAACCCAAAAGACTGAGGTAGTTCTTGATTAGATAGATTTATAATATCTAAATCACCATTATCTTTCACTACTAAAAAGGTATAACCATATCCTTTTAAACTCATGGCTTTATTCTTAAACTCTAAAAAGAAGTTATCTATACTTCCATACTTTTTATCTATATCTTCTTTTAACTTTCCACTTGGTAAAACTCTATTAGGACTCATACTCTTCCAGTATAAGTTATGATTTAAGACACCACCTAAATTATATAGAATATCTACTCTATCACTTTCATTAAATTTATCAATATGATAGAATAACTCATCTATATCATAACGATAATCAAAATTATTTTTTAATAACAAAAGATTTAATTTATTTAAATAATTCTGTTCATGTTTATGATAATGAAGTCCCATTGTATGAGTATCAATATAGGGCTCTAAATCTTGAAACAAATAAGGTAATACAGGTAATTTATACATAAAACTCAACTCCCATAATAGTTTATGTAACAAATATCTAAAAGTTAAAACTCGAGCTATTAAAACTCGAGTCTCTATTATTTTTACTATTGTCTTGGACCTTTTCTCTTATTAACCATATTTTTTATAAACTCATACATCTTGTCTGCCGTATCATCTTTTTCTATTTCAAAAACCTCATTTATACTTATATTGGTATTAAATTTTATATATTGATCAAAAGCTGAAGCTCCTTTACCTGCTAAAAGAGCAAATTTTACTTCTACATATCTATTATCTATAACGCTTTTGAATTGACACATAGAATTAGGTGTACAAACAACAGATCTTACCTGTTCAATTATATCTTTTTTATCTACACTTGCTATCATACCATCTTCTTTCTGTCTAACTTTAGCAGGTTTCATAGCAGGTAATTCTAATAGTTTATGAATAAACTCACCAATAAGTAAATTTTCTAGTGTTTCTCTTATCTCATAATCAGTAGAAAATAATATAGGGTTAATAGGATCATACTTTAATTCATCAGTAAGTTCTTTATACATCTTTACTTTTTCACTTTGACTTCTACTAATTAAAGTGAAAGCAAACATCTCTAAGTCTGATAATGTATCAGGATACTTCTTTAATTGTTCCATTTTATATTGTTTAAAACTAGGATCTTCATCTAATAATTTTCTAAATCCATCAACTAACTCTACTGCTGCTTCTTCAGTACTTTCACCTTTACTTTCAAGGAATCTCTTAAACATCCCATTATTACCATATCTTAAAAGTTCTTCTAAAGCATATATCTGTAGAATAGATAAACGTCCTATTTCATTATCATATAAATCTTGAACTTCATTTCTAAATTCTTCATCACTATTATACTTCATTATAAATTCATTAACCGCTTGTTCTTGCTTTTCATTAAATTTCATTATAAACATCCCCTTCAATAATTGTTCTTTATTATAACATTTTGTCTTAAAAAGTCAAATTTAACCTAAAGCAATTTAAATATATAACTTTTTTTGATAGAATATTATTAAAGGAGTTAAGAGTCATGAAGAAGTATAAAGATTATTTAAATAAGGATCATAATTTTGATAAAAAAACTATGTTAGGAATATTTTGTTTAATAATAGTAATATCAGGAATGTTTGGATGGCTCTATGAAGTAGTATTTTATTATTTTAATAGTGGAATGACTGAAATATATTGGCGTGGAGGTAATTTCTTACCTTGGATAAATATTTATGCTATGGGTGCTATTTTAATATATGTCTTAACTTATAAGAAAAGAAAAAATCCTTTATTTGTATTTATAGTAAGTATAATCTCTACTGGAATACTTGAATATATTGGAGGATTTTTTATGGAGCATATAATGCAGATAAAGTGTTGGGACTATAATACTGAAATATTAAGTTTTGGTAGTATTAATGGTTATGTCTGCATAAGAAGTGTTTTAGTCTTTGGAATCTCTGCTTTACTATTAATGTATATAATAGTACCATTTTGTTTTTATCTAGCCAAAAAGATGCCTAGAAAAACATTTTTAATATTCAGTTATACAATCTGTGGCATTTTCTTATTCGATGAACTTTATAATTTAATATTTGCAAATCTTTTAAATCTACCTAGAGCATCAGAAGTTTATAAAGAATTAGGATTTAAATTTTTATATTTTTAAACAAAATAAAAGATACATTTAAACTTTATACTTAATGTATCTTTTTTCATTTATAAATAACTTAACTAATAAAATATTCTTCATATATTTTATTATATCTATCTAATAATTTATTATTTAATTTTCTAGAATTAAATAAATCTTTAAGTTCTGTATAATACCATTTTAATTGTTCATAATTATCACACTCTGTAATTAAAAACTCTTTACCTAACTTTAAATACATATCATAATCTGATATTAAGTTTTGTAATTTATCAGCTAGTTCTACTGTAAGAATATTATCATCAACGTTCTTCAAGTTATTAATAAATTTAGTTTTTCTTTTTATATAATCATCTATACTTTTATCTTCACTTAAAGATAAGACTCCATCAGCTATTTTTTTATCAAAACGTTCTAATATATCATTATAATCATATTTAGTATCCTCAATTACATCGTGAAGATAACCAATACATATAGTATCTTCATCACAACCTATATTTTTTAGCATATTCCCAACCATAATACTATGAAAAGATAAATCAATATCTTCTTTTATCCTTTTCATTCCTTTAAATGCCAAAAACACAAAGTGTATTACTTCTTCCTCTTTTGTATACATAACTTCACCTTTACTTTCATTTACTTATCATTAATTAGCTCAAAACAAATACCTATTAGTTTATGAGTATCTACTTCTTCTTTTCCAAATATATTATATAAAGTATCAAGAGCATTTTCTTTATTATGTACTTTTGTAGCCATTTTTAAATCAAACTTTTCTAAAAAATCATTAACATTCTCATACATTATTAAGTTTTTTACTTTTACTAATACATATTTATTCTCATTATTCACTGACTTAAATTTTATTATATCGCCTATTCTAATTTTACTAGATTTTTCGTTGTATAATCTTACTTCTATATTTTTAGTTTTATTATTCATTGCCTCAAGTACTTCATCATAAACTTTATATTCAAAATCAAACATAAAATATCTCCTCTCTATAATATCTTAACTAATAAAATACTAACCAAAATTATTAATAATATAAAACTTATAATATCTATTTACTTTCTTTTAACATTTTTTCCACTAAACTATCTATATTAGCAAAGAATAAATTAGTTCCTCTCTTTTTCAAACCTAACATATTTTTAAACATACTTTTGATTTCTGTTTGTAAATCAGTAGAAACCTTTAAAGGTACTCCATCAACAGTATGTACATGGTCAATATATTTTTCTATAGTAGGAAAAGCATTTTGCAATAAAATAGCAGAATCTCTACCAGCAATTTTTCTAATTATTATCGTATTACAAAAACCATATTTTTTTATTTTCTTATCAATTATTTTTTGATACTTTTCCACTTTAGAACTTATAGGAATAAACCATAGTATATTTTTATCTTTAATTGTAAAATATGTTGGTCGTTTCTTTCCTCTTTCATGATTTTGCATCAAATTATCATCATTTACAACATCAAAGTATACATCTTTAATATGATATAAATATCCTGTTTTAACTTTCATTTTACAAGCACCCCCAAACAACAAATATGATATGTAATTTAAATATACTAAATTATACTTATGTTCGTCAATATATAAATTTGTTTTTTTATATATAAAACAAAAACTTCACCAAAAATGATGAAGTCTTTTAACATTTTCAACCAGGATCATTTATTAGTCGCACCACCTGGAAGCGAAAAACATTGTCGACTGGAATCATTTATTAATCGCACCATCCAGAAGCGAAAAACATTTCCATGATGAGCAATCTCATCTGTGATATAAATATACTATCTTTTTCTAAAAATGTCAACTAGTATACAATAATAGTATATACATATCTTAAAAAAATATAATAAAAACTTCACCATAAATGATGAAGCTTATAGTTCAAAAAAACTCTAATTATTCTTTTTTCTTTTTATCAAAGTTGGTTCTTTTTCTTCATAAGAAGCTTCCGTTACTTCTTGCCCAGTTAATAGTTCTTTTTTAAATTCCTCTAAAGCTTGCTTCTGCTCACTAATATCTAATTCTGATAAAGATGAAGGCTTACTTTCTTCTTTTTTCTCTATATGTAAATTACTGTCACTCTTTAAAGCTTTTATAAACTCTTCTTCACCACCATATTGTTCTACACCACTAGTTACAAATTCCTTCCAAGAATCCATTACTATCTTTTTTTGCTCTTCTTCAGTTAATCTAGATAATGTACCTGTCGCCTTTAATACAGTAACATCATCATAAGTATCATTAAATTTATAAAAAATCTTTCCTTTTTCATTCTTATTTTTTATCACAAAAGTATGAACATCTTTCTTTTTACTCTCTGATTTAATTTGAATTTTGATAGCATTAAGACCAGTAGGCTCTTTTAAATACTCTTTTTTCTCTTCATCAGTCATTTCTTCTAAAACACCAGCTACATCTAATTGACTTAAAAACATTGGTCTAGCATTATTATACTTATTTACTTCATCAAATACATAGAAAATATTATATCCTATAACTAACAGTGAAATAAGAGTTTTCTTTGAAGAATCAGGACTAAAATGTTCAGATAATTCATTTACTCTCTTTAAATCACACTTATATCCTGCATCGGCAATATCTTTAAAAATTCTTAATGTATGTGATATTTCCATACCAAAACTTGCTATTACAGTTCCTAACCATATAACTAAAATCTCCATATTAATTATCATTCCTCTCTAACTATCTATATTGTTTCTTAATGGGCTTTATATTAACACTTTACCATACGTTTGTCAAACATAATTAAAGCTTAATATCTATTATATTATCAAAAGATATTATAGTATTATCTATTAAAATTATTCTTTTATACACTTCATCAACTACTTTAACATTTAAAGTTATAGTCTTATAATGTCCTCCTCTTTTCTTATTATCTCTAACAAAGTAAGTAATTGTTACTTTAGGTCTTAGTTTAATATCATTTTTTATAAGACGCAACCTCTCGTTTAGCATTAATTTTATCCCCTCATCTAGTTCTATTTTTCTAGAGGTTTCTCTTGCAATTTCTTTAATCTTTTCATCATACCCTGTTAAAGCTGAAAAAGGTGCGAACTGGGCTGACCTATTTTGTAAAGACATAGGCTTTCTTATTTTAGATACGTGGTGAGGCATATTAATAATATCATCATACTTATTCATGATGGCCCCCTATCTGCCTATTTCTATCCCTTGTTGTTGCCCCATCTTCTAAATCCATACCTTTTAAAATAGCATTTTTCCCATACTTTTCTTTTATCTTTAACATAGCATTTTGAAGATTATTTTCTTCCTTTAAGACTTCTCTATCATAATCTAACTTATTATTTTCATCATCTAGACTAGAAAACAAATCTAACTGTCTATATCTAACTTTACCTTTTTCTTCCTCTTCACTTGCTAGCTTTGTAGCAGCCATAGTAACTCTTCTAACAGATAGTTTAGGATTTATAATCCTATCATATAGTTTAATCATCGCTTCCGTAATTATTTTAGATGATGATGTTTTATAATCTAAATTAATAGTACCATGAGCGTGTTTGGGTATAGCACGTCCATAATAATCTATTGTAACACTCCCATTATAATCATCAGTAACATTTTCTATATCATAACCAATAGTTAATACTAACTGTTCTGCTACTAATTTTTTAGAGACAAGGTCTAATGCAAGCAACTCTGCCATTTCTCTTACTATTAACTTAGCTTTATCATATGAATATGGGCTTTGTAAAACTTGTCCGCTACTGATACTTTTAGCAAGTGGCTTATAGTTTTTAATAGACTCTATTGTACAAGGCTCATAACCCCAAGCATGGTCTATTAAAAGTTCAGCATTTACTCCAAATAATTTATATAGTAAGTCTTCATTGTTAATAGAACATCTTGCAACATCACCCATTGTATACATACCATACTTCTCCAATTTTTTAGAAATACCCTTACCTACTCGCCAAATATCTGTAATAGGTAAATGATTCCATAACATTTTTCTATAAGACATTTCATTAAGTTCGGCAATTCTTACTCCAAAAATATTAGCTTCAGTATGTTTTGCTACTACATCCATAGCAACTTTAGCAAGAAATAAGTTAGTACCAATTCCAGCAGTCGCTGTAATACCTGTTGTATCATAAACATCTTTAATTATTTTTGTAATTAAGGCTTTAGGAGATAGTTTATAGTATTTTAAGTAATTAGTTATATCCATAAAAACTTCATCAATGGAATAGACAAATATATCTTCTTTAGCAATGTACTTTAAATAGATATTATAAATATTAGCAGAATAATCAATATAATGAGCCATTCTAGGAGGAGCGATAATTAAATCAAGTTCTTTAGTCTTATCTTTCTTTAAGATATCATCATTAACTGCTTTACCACTAAACTTTTTATAGTCATTAGATTTTCTTCTCATTTTATTAATCTCTTTCACTTTACTTAAAACTTCAAAAAGTCTTGCTCTTCCTCCTATACCATACTGCTTCAACGCTGGACTTACCGCTAAACATATCGTCTTTTCTGTCCTAGATTTATCGGCAACAACAAGATTAGTTTTCAAAGGATTAAGTCCTCTTTCAACACATTCTACCGATGCATAAAAACTCTTTAAATCAATACAGCAATATATCTTTTCCATTTAACTCACCAATATTATTTTATCACGAACATTTATTCGTGAAAAGCGGTTTTAGTTAAATGGAAAAAATTAACAAAATATCTTTAAATTGAAAAAGACCTAGGGCTTCTAAAGTTTCCTAGGCACGTCTCGACATATAATATACATTATCTATCATAAAATTGCAAGGCTTTGAAAATAGTTATATTATTTCTTTAATATATATGATACATTTCTACCACTATTAATTCTAACCAAAATTTCGTCATCCACCATCTTATTCAAAATATTATTAGCTCTCGTTTTAGATATATTTAGTAAAGCTTCCACAATTTTACGATTAACTTTTTCATTTTTCTTTAAATATTCAATAATTTGTTCTTCTTGTGTTAAATTTGAAGGTAACTTTTTTTCACTATTATCATCTATATAATTAACATTATATAAAACTACCTTAAATGTATTTTCAGTATTTAATAATAATGGTTTCTTATCATAATTTTCATACGATTCAAATATCCTTTCTATTCCTGTACCAAAGCTTTCAACATATTTTAATCTATAAAAAACATTAGCTAAATTTGGATTACGAGACTCAGATACACCGCAATATAAGTCCGCCATATTTAACCCCTTAACTAATCCACCTAAAGAAGTAATTTCAAAGCGGTCATCAAATAATGATATTAATATACTGCCTGTAAAATTATAATCTCTATGTATAATAGCATTCAATAATGCTTCTCTAAGTGCATATTCTGGATAGTCTCTTGTATCAACCCTCTCAAGTCCTACAATTTTTCCTTTAATTCTATTAAATAGATTTAAATATTCAAAAGCTTCATTGGCTTGCTTTAAAACTGAGCCAGTAAATTCTTTTCTATCTTTAAATTCAAGCTTATTTTTACCATTAAAAATTGCACATTTTATTGAATATGGACATTCATCTGATAAAAGCAATCCTAAATTAGTATATCTATTATTTAAATCAATAATATTTAATGCTTTAAATTTATTATCATTAATTTCTAAATTATGTTGTTTAAAAAGGCCTTTTAAATAATCAAAATGAAGATTTTGTTCTTTTGAAATATTGCTTTCAAAAGAATTACTATTGCTTTCTACTAGCATTTTTTTAATAACTTCCTCACTTGCTTGTACAGATACATTTCCATGTCTTAAATAAACACCTGAAGATTTTAATCCTTTATCAGATAAATAATAAGGTTTATTAGGTGCCTCACTAACTTTAACTACAATTATATCTTTATTATTAATTTTTTCAATATAAATTTTAGTATAAAGCGTTAAATCAGATTTGATTCCTTCTCTTATCATACCGCTTAAAGCCTCTAAATCTTTTTCAGCATCTGTTAACCCTACAATCCTTCCATCATCATCAATACCAATATAAATAGTACCATCATTTGTATTGGCAAAGGCAACAATTTCTTTCTTTATATCTTTTGTAAGCTCAACTTTTAATTCTGTTTTTTGATCTTCATTATACATTATCATCACCTAACATTATTATATACAAAGTTTAAAACATTATCAACTCTTTCGACCACTTTTCGACCACTTTTCGACCATTTTTCAGCAACTTTTGTCATAAAACCTAAAATAAAATAAACAAGCTGGATGCATCCAACTTGCTCAGATGGAATCCAAAGATACACCACCGCTATTATCTTATAATATATCATAGTTAGTAAAATCATATAATAATTTTATAATACATTATTTTCCAAAAATACTTTTTTTGATTTTGCGAAATAAAAATAATAACATTAATTATGTATGACAAGTTTTTAAATATAATATCGTAGTTATTTGTATTTTTTTACACTATCTAATTGAGGTAAATAATAATCTATTACTTTTTTTATATTTTCATATGAAACATCAAAATCATGAAAATCATAACCATTATTTACTCTTACATCTAAAGATATACCATCTATACCTATAAAGCCTAAATCTTCTTTTATTTCACAAAATTTATCTGAATATCTATATAAAATATCTTTTAAGGTAGCATCTGTAATTTGAAGAGTGTTATTATCTAAATTTGTATTTGAAACTTTAAAGTTATTTCCTTCTTTTTTATAACACACATATGGTGCTTTTAATGAAGAATCTATGTGATCTAATATATGATCATCACAACTATAAGCCATTTCAATTGTATCATTAAAATTATTATTAGAAAGATAAATCCTACCTCTCCAGCACTCTATAGATGAACTTGAAACTACCCAAACTTCATTATCCTTATCGTAAATATTTACAATATTTTTAACAAAATTATCTAAATCCGTTTTAGATGAAATACTCATATGTTCTGAACGATAACCACTTTGCTTTACTCTTAATACAAGTACATTTCCTTTTTCATTAAAAAGTGAAGTAACATATTCTAATAAAGAGCTTTGTTCATCTTTTGTAAACCTATGCAAACCATTCTTCCTAATATCATCTTCAGTCCTAAAGCCCATAGCTACTGTTACTAAAGCTTTTTGATATCTTTCTGATATTTTTTCAGTCATATAAACTACCACCCTCTAAAGATTATTATATATTATAAATTTGGTGCAGGAAACGAGATTTGAACTCGCACGATTAATTAATCACTACCCCCTCAAGATAGTGTGTCTACCTATTCCACCATTCCTGCATAAAGGATAGTTAATTTACTTAACTATCCAAAATGTTGGTATATCTCTAAGACCATTATCACCACCTGCAACTGGTGTATTAATAATTTCATTATTTATAACTAAAGCACTAGAACTTCCACCATCCATATTAGCAGCATTAACAGCACCATAGTTTTCCATTATCTCAGTTAAGTCTCCCATATCAGCACCAATAGATGTGGCAAGACGTCCATTAATTACTAAGAATAAGACTATACCATCTTCTCTTTGACCAATAGCAGTTCTAGGTGCAATACCCCAACCACCATTACCTTTAACAAAACTACTCTTACCATTTACGATTAAGAAAGGTCCAAACTCAATGGCATCCCTCATCCCCATATCAAGTGCTTCTTCCTTAGTCATCTTACCAAGTACTAATTTATTATCTTTAGTAAAGCCAACAAAGCCTCCTCCCATTCTAGCATCTTCATAATCACTTACAATCTTTCCATCTTTAATGACAGTTCCATGAGGTAGGGCACCATTACTATTCCAATCAGGGTCATAAAAGCCACCTGCGTTAATGGCAATTATAGCATTTTCTCTTTTTGCAACTGTAGTAATCGCTTCTCCTCTTTTACCAAGATAAGCCGTTGTCGCAATAGAAACACGGGACGGGTCATATATCGCTACTAAATAACCTTGATAGCCACTACCACTAACTTCAATAACTTTATATAAATCATTTCCTGGGTCTTTTGTTAAAATTTGTTTTTCATATTCATTTTTATAAATCTTAGCATTAGTATCATAATCTTTAAAATTAATTAAATCCGGATTAGTATTTTCATCTACTTCAATTATATGATTATTAGATAACACTTCATTAATAACATCATCATTATAAAACCAAGTAGCAAGATATTGATGAGACATAGAAGTCATCGCTGAAGTTATCCAAAAGTTACGAAAGCCACTTATCGGTCCATAAAAAAGAAATAAAGAAAGAGAACTTCCTATTATAAACAAAGCGATTATTACCTTAGTAACCAACCTCTTCTCTTTTCTTTTTTCTTTTTTTATTTCACTAGCAATACTAGGCATTAAAATTGTCTTATCTAAGTCATTTCTATTCATCTGGTACCACTCCTGTATTATCCTCTTCTTCATCACTTATTTCTTTTTCTACTTCTTTTTTACCATTATACTCTCTATCACCATTTATATCTATATAATCTCTATCTGACTTTATCTTTTCCAATTTAGTATCACTACCATTAGTATCAGTTAACCATTTGTTATAAGAAGTAATTAAATTATTATAACTATTAACATCACTTACATAAGTATTAACTACCTCTTCATAAGAAGAAATAATCGCTTCACACTTATTATTAACATCCGCTTCAGGATGTAAAACATTAATACATTTATCTTTTACTCCATTATAATCTTTATCAATTTTCTCTAAACTATCCTTATAATTATTAAATATCTCTTTATAACTAGCATCATTATCTTTTAAAGTTTGATAATACATATTATCAGTAATAACATTAGTATAGATATCTTCTCTAATACTATTAAAGCTCTCTATATCAGTTTTAAAAGTCTTATAAGACTCTCTTACTTCATCCATTCGTCTTTTAACTTCAGCTTGGTCACTATTATAATTAATAACTATATAAGAAACAATTCCAATAATAATTAATAAAAAACCAATAAATATTAAAATACCTAGATGTTTATTATGACTTTTCGCTTCCATAAAACTACACTCCTAATCTTTTAAGAAATCATTCTTCTCTTGTTTTAATCTTTTCTTTATTTCTCTTTTAGTCTTTCTTTTACTACTATTCTTAGTATGTAATACGATTAAGAAAATTATTAATAATAAAACTATTAAACAAGTAAGACCAACTATTATATATGAATTAATTTTTAACTCATCATTTAGGCTCTCTACTTCTTCAGTATAATATCTTTGGACACTCTTATCAACACTATCATATAAGTATAAACCTTTCTTACCTGTTTCAACATTCTCGCCATAGACTAAATAATATTTAGATTTTTTATTTAATTTATAGACAGTATATTTTTCTCCATCTATAGTAACTGTATATTTCTTATAATTGGCAGGATATTTTCCTTTATCTAAAAAATGAATTATAAGGTTTCCACCACTTAACTCTTGGTATAAAGAATATTTTCCATCATCATAAGTATAAAACTTAATATTACCTTTATCATCTTTTAAAGCGACTAAAGTAAGGTCTAAGGCTTCTATTTTATAAGCAGGAACTTCTTCATCATTTATTTTAACAGTAGTCTCTACATAATAATCTTTAACTAAGTCTTTTAACTCATCACTTTTTCTAACTACACTTAAATCTTCTTTATCTACTTTTACATTAATAGGGTCTTTTTCTTTAACATTAACAACTATTGTATAAGTCTTAGTAGAACCATTTTCAGCTTCCACCACCACATTTATAGTATTAGCACCTTCTCCTACTTCTATATCACCAATACCACTAATCCTTGCCTTACTATCATTTGCCGTTGCTTTAACATTAACACTAGTAGTATCACTATCTACTTCTACTTTATAATTGGTAGTATTTTTATTAAACTCTGGGCTTAGGGAATAACCTTCTACTTCTAAACTAGCAAGGTTATTGTCACTACTATAGTTTTTCTCTACTTCCCCACGACTAATCAAATTAATAGTTGTACTATCAGTTGGACTAGTAACTACTTCATCCCAAGAAGCGATAGCCGTATTAACAACAGATATAGTAGTAGAACCAGTACCTTTAACTCTAAAAGTATAAGTATAACTTTGACTAGTTTGTCCTTCTCTATCTACATAACCAACGACATGAGTATTACCACTTAAAAGTTGTAGTTTACTACTATCATAATCTAGACTATATTCCCAACTGCCTAGTCCACTCGCTTCACTTATAGTAACTCCTACTGTAATATTACCTCCAACTGTCCCCGTTGATGTTGTCCCTGCTACTGAGATTGAAGCAGCATCTACTACATGAGGGCAAAAGAAAAGGAAGCTAAGTCCTAATATAAATAATATTTTCTTCATAAAGCATCATCCCTGTTCTATAACATTATTTCCTAGTAATTGTTTTTGAACTCTTAATAAGTCAACGACATCAATCTTACCATCTCTATTAGTATCACTAGCTTTTTTATCATAAGTAGATAGACTACTACTTCCTAAAATATCTTTTTGTACTCTAAGTAAATCAAGAATACTAACTTTACCATCACCATTATTATCACCATAGATAACTACTTTATAAGACTTCGTAGTAGAACCATTAGTAATTACTAAAGTATCCCCTGTACCAACATTACCACTAGCTTTATTTCCATATCTATCTAAATAACTAGTAACTTTCAAATTAGCATTAACACTACTTAACTTACTATTAATTACATCAACATTAGTATTAAAGGAAATATTAGAAATAACATCACCATCTATCTTAAAGCCTGCTCCAACCACACCTGTATTAATATCAATCTCTGGAGTTGTAACGATTTCTTCTTCCTTATCTTCATCATCTGGAAGTATTACTTCATTATCATTAGGCATATTATTATAAACCGGTATTAAAAACTCATAACTATTTCCTAACAAGTCATTATCTCTATAACTCTTATAAGTACTATAAGCTTCACTTGAAGCTGCTCTTATATTAGTCATATACTGATGAGTATAAGTAGGATAGACTGCATCAGGTGCGACATTAAACTTCTGATAATATAAAGTGTTTTGACCATTATTTACATAAGCACCTACAATATAGTTAACACCACCCATAATCGCTTTTTCTTTACTATTCCAAGGCCTATTATAAGTATTAACAGAAGCATCAAAACCACCATTCGCCCAAATCAAGCCTCTAATCTGGGGAGACTTATAAGAACCATAGGCTCCAATATTAAAGTAATTATAAATGCCACTGTAAACTCTACCACTACCACAAGAGTTAAGTGCATTCCAACTATTAGGATTACTAGTATAACCTAAATTATTTAAACAATTATTATCAACTTCATAAGTAAAAGCTTCTCCTGTAGTAGAAATACTATCACTTGAGCCTTTTTCTTGTCTAATTCTACTAGCAATATAAACAGGACTAATATTATATGTTCTTGCCGTTTTCATTAAAATATCTAAGTATTCATTAGTATTTAAAAATGTTCCCTTAGTAACTCCTCTAACCGCATCTTCTGTATGAATAGAAGCATTATATTTAATATCTTCAAACATAAAGATATATTCTTCAGATAAAAAGTTTCTAGGGTCCAAATAATATGATACAGTATCTCTACTAGCCACATACCAACCTGGTTCTATCTCTTGATAAACTCCATTTTGATAATATGGCCATTCTTTACTTCTCAAGCTCTCATCAGTTCCATCTACTAAACTAATCTCACCATAACTCTCATTAGTAACAGCAGTATCAAAATCAATATTAGTTTTAACAGCCTTAAAATTCCAATTGGAATGTTTCTCATGTAAAGCCTTTAAATAAGGTAAATAACTCTCTGTAAAACCCTTACTAAGCATTTCTTTTTCAAAGTCCCCATTAAGGTCAATATCAGCGACATCTATAACTACTTGGTCACTTGAACAAATATAGCCAACTTTCTCATCATACTTAACTTTATACCAAGGATTTTTACATCCATGACCACTGCCACCATCTTTACTAATTAAATCTACTTTCGTACCTGCAAGTAAAACTCCATCCGTAATACCATCTACAAAATCTCCTCCTGGTACTACTCTAAAATATTTATTAGTATTTAGTACTATATAACTACTTGCATTAACATTAGGAATAAAAGTAAAAAGCATAATAAAGATTAATGAAATACAAAAAAGTTTCTTCATATACTACCAACTCCTATCCTTCTTATTACATTATAACAGAATATTAGACAAATTTCTCTTAAAATGCTATAAATAACCGTCAACTTTACAATACAAACAAAAGTACAGTGGTTGAAAGATAATAAATAATAGTCTATAATGATAAGGTATAGTTTTATGTTTAACGTGGAGGTCATTCGATGAGAAAGAATAAAGAGAAAACTGAAGAAAAAAAAGATAAGAAAAAGAAAAAATGTAGATTATGGCTAGCGATACTTAGTATCCTTGTAATACTGACTAATATATTCGCTATTTATAACATCCTATTATTAGGACCAGTTGAAGAAGTAATTAGATATATTATTATAGGAGTATTTGTTGTCTTAGACTTAGTTATAATTTTTAAAGTTAGGTCTAAAAGAAGACACAAAGAAAAAAGAGCAAGGCTTCTTACCTTCTTTTTAATACTCTATTTACTTATAAACTGTGCGATTAGTGGCTTAATAATGTATGCTTATGGAACTTTATCTAGTATTAATAGAGAGACAGTTACTTATTCTAGTAGCCTAATAGTTGCAAGTAGTAGTGAAATAGAAGATGTAAAAGACTTAAAAGATAACACTATTGGAATACTATCTGATGAAACATCACCAGAAGGAAATATTATTCCTAACGAAATCATTAAAGAAAATAAATTAAAAGATGATAATGAAATAGTAGAATATGACGATTACTTTACAGCTATGGCTGATTTATATGATGGTGAAGTTGATTCAATCTTCGTTCCAACAGATTATCCATCTATGTTTGTAAGTATGGAAACATATCAAAATATTGAAAGCGATACAAAAATTATCTTAACCAAAGAGAAAGAAATGAAAAAAGCAAGTACTAGTAATAGAAGTTCATCTAAAGGTAAATCTGTAACAGAACCATTTACAATTCTTCTAATGGGAGTTGACTCTGCTGAAGAAGGTTTATCAAAAAATACTGTTGCCAATGGTGATAGTTTAATACTAGTTACATTTAATCCTAATACTTTAAATGCCACTATGTTAAGTATTCCAAGAGACAGTTATGTACCAATCGCTTGTTGGAGTGGTACACCTGAAAATAAAATAACTCATGCGGCAGCATATGGTACTGATTGTATGATGGATACGATTGAAAATTACTTTGATGTTACGATCGATTATTATGCTAAGATTAATTTTAAAGGTTTAGTTAGTTTAGTTGATACTCTAGGAGGTATTACTGTTGATGTTCCTCAAGACTTATGTACAGATAACTCTAACCGTGAAGGACAAGTTTGTATAAATAAAGGCGTTCAAACATTAAATGGTGAACAAGCCTTAGTACTTGCAAGAAATAGAAAACAACTTGCTGCAGGAGACTTAGACAGAGGATTAAATCAACAATTAGTAATTCAAGGTATATTAAATAAAGTTAAAGATATGAAAAGTATTAATCAAGTTATGGATGTTTTAAATACTATTACTAATAATCTTGATACTAACTTTACAGAACAACAAATTTTATCTTTCTATGACATTGCTAAAGATATTATGAATAATGCCTTACAAAAAGATGATGCTGACCTTATTAACATTGAACAACTATATTTAGATGGTACTGGTCAAATGATTTACGATGAGAGAAGTAGAATGGTTTTATGGGATTATGTTCCTAATACTAAGAGTCGTGATGATATTATAAATGCAATGAAAATAAATCTTGGTGAGAAAGAGCCTGATATGATTAAAGAGTTCTCCTTCTCTATCAATGATGAAGATTATGAGAAAACTGTAACAGGAACTGGTCCTTACAAAACAGCGTTTACTTATGATTTATTACCTGATTTTACAGGAGATAGTGAAAGTGCGGCAAGAAGTTATGCCAATGCTCATGGTATAAATGTTACATTTAAAGGAACTGGTGGCTATGTAGTAGCACAAAGTTATCCTGCTAATAAAAGAATAGATTTAATAAGTGGTAGTGTTGTGTTAACATTATCTGGTAGTAGTTATAAAGAGCCTAGTTATACTCCACCTACTGATAACGATAATGAAGAGGAAGAAGAAATAGATGATACAGGTGATAATACTGTAGATACTACTCAACCTGGTAATTCCTCTGATGGTAATACTGATGAAAGTCAACAAGGTGGTAGTGCTGGAGGTAGCAGTGGTTCTGAAGGTTCTGGTGGTAACGGAGGAACAGATGGAGATATTACAGAAACAATTCCGGGAGTTCCAAATTCTTCTACAGAAACTTAAAAGAGATAAGCAAAATAACTTATCTCTTTTCTTATATCTATAAATACAAATGAACACTTTTTAAGAATTTCATTCGGTGACTTTTTATTTTTTTAAACTTTCTAAATACTCTACTATTCATATAATCTTCACTTTTAAAATTTCTTATTTATTTAATAGAAAGAATCATGAATTTTATCATGATTCAATATTATTTACTAGATATCATCAATTTAATTTTTTAAAGCTGTAATAGGAACAACATATACTCCATCAGGCCTTTTATAAGCAGCATTACTCATACCACATATAACACATAAAACTGAAGGAGCTTTACCATTTTCCTTTTTTATTGAATCTCTTATGTTAATTAAATTTTTTGCTGCAGCATCTATGGCATTTACGCCAAGTTTTATTTCAAAAGCACACCAATTACCATCTTCTAATTCTATTACTGAATCTATCTCTCTATTTAAATAATCTTGATAGTGATAACATTTAGCATCAAAAGAATCAGCATATATTTTTAAATCATGCTCTACCAATGCTTCAAATAAAAAACCAAAGGTTTCCAAGTCATTAATAAGCTTTTCTTCTGTTAAATTCAAAAGTGCACAGGCTATAGAAGGATCAGCAAAATGTCTTTTTTCTGCTTGTTTAACTCTTATACTTGATCTAATATTAACTGAAAAAGGCTCATCATTGTCTAACAAAAATAATTTATCTAAAGCATTTAAATAAGATGCTACTGTATCTGTATCAATATCTTCATTGTCAACTTCTTTTATATCTTTCTTTAAGGTAGTATTAGTAACAGTTGTACTTTCATTTCTAGCAAGAGATTTTAATAATAATTTCACTTTATGTTTATCTCTATTAATGCCCTCTAATCTAGATAAATCATCATCTATTATTAAATTAATATACTCATTTACTGATTTTCTTGCATCATCACTAGAATAATTTATATTACCAGGCCACCCACCTCTTATAATTAAATTAGCAAGTTTCCTTAAACTAACTTTTCCAGTATTTTTAGATATTTTTTTACCATCACATATATCTTTTAATGATATATCGCCTGTTGAATCACCTGTTTCATATAAAGACATTGTTCTTAAATGAATTTTACCAAACCTTCCCGCTCCACTATGAGATATACCATCTCTCCTGGGAGTAGATGAACCAGTTAATATATATTGCCCCTTTAAACCTGTTCTATCAACATCATATCTTATTTCATCCCATAAGTTTGTTGCTTCTTGCCATTCATCAATAAGTTTTGGTTTTTCTCCTTCTAAGATTATTTCAGGAGATGTTTTTGCAAGTTCTACTTCATTAGATTTTTCACCAGTTTTAGTATAAAGCAAAGTTTCGCTTTCAGCATGATATCTACCAGACCAAGTCTTACCACAATATTTTGGACCTTCAATACATATAGCCCCAAATAATTTTAAATACCTTTCTATTTTTTCATCAACTATCCTTTTTTTATAATTTTTTATTTCCATTGCATCCTCCAAATTAAATTTCATTTTCTTTCAAATAATCAATTATTTCAATAAAGTTTTTATCATCCTCATACTTACTTCTATCAAATTCAATCCAAGCATTAGATATACTTTTTTCACTATCTAATACTTTTTTGACACTAGGATTATTAAGAATTGGATTATTTGGTTGATTATTCAAATCAAAACAACCTTCTTGATCATATAACTTCATTTGAATATCACATTCTAATTTATCACAGTGATAAGCAAATATTGCCTCATCTGTTTTTCTTTCATTGTATTCATCTAATAAAGCTGATACTTCATCTTTTCCAAGAAAATCTTTTAATATATAATCCGTTGCTTTTTTACCTTTAATTAATTTTTCTTCTTTAGTGATTTCATAAAATGCTAAATCACCAATTTCAATTTCTTCTAACTCATGAATTGCCAACATAAAAATAACTTTCATAATATCTAATTTATAGCCTAATTGATAATAAATAGATAATGCTAACATTTGAGTTCCATATATATGTTCAGCTACACTTTCAATTCTTTCTCTTTTAGCATTCCAAACAATAGGACCAGTTCTAATAGTATCCTTTAATTTAGTACATAACTTATAATATTTAATTGCTGTCTCAATTTTCTTATTCATAGTTAAGTTTCTCCTTATATAAGTATAATTATACATTAATTAGTTAATTAAATCAATTGCATTCGGTGAGATTTTGCGATTTCATTCGGTGAGATTTTGCGTTTTCATTCGGTGACCTTTTATTTTTTTAACTTTCTAAATACTCCACCGCTTCATCAAAAGTTCCTATCGCCTTAATTTCAATATCATAATCATGCTCTTCTTTTTCTTTTAAAGCTTCTTTATAATTATCACCTTTAGGCACCAAAAACAAGTCAGCCTTGGCTTTTACCGCTCCATTTAACTTATACTTAACACCACCAATCTCTCCCACAGTACCATCACTACTAATAGTACCAGTTCCAACTATCTTTAAACCATTAGTTAAGTCTCCTTTAGTTAATTTATCATATATTGCAAGAGTTAACATCAAGCCTCCACTAGGACCACCTTCACTTTCTTTAAAGTTAAGTTCTACTTTAGGATTAGTATCATATTCATAAATTGTACTAACAGAAACACCTGTTACTTTATAGCCTTCCCCCTCTTTAACTGTAGCCATTACATCTTTTTCTTTATCATCTCTTTTAACTGTTACCTTAATCTTCTCTCCTACTTCATGATTCTGTATCTCAGTAGTGTAATCTTCTACATTCTCTATTTCCTTACCATTTACTTTTAGAAGTTCATCCCCTAATCTTAGACCATCATCATCTTTTTCTTCAACATAAATAATATAAAAATGCTTATTCTTAATACTAACCTCTTTTCCTGCTTTCTGATATGCTAGCATGATAGCAGTTTGATTAGCATTCTCTAAATATATTCTATTTCTATACATAATATCTTCACTAGTCTCATCTTCATTTAACTCTACATCTTCTTGTTTTTCGATATCATAGCCGGGAATAATATTACCTAAGATAAAAGATGCTACATTTCCTTCAAGTTCTCTAACATAAGCGAAGTTTAGTGACCCTGAACTAGATTCACTACCCTCTACTTCTACTCTATCATCAATATTAATAGTACCTCCTCCTGCATATATGTAATAAGGTAAGGGAAATGTAAAAACAAAGTAACATATTATTAAGAAAATAATACTTTTATAATAATCTTTCATAATTTTTTTTAATCTTAAATAAACTTTATTAAGCATATCATCAGTCCTTTACTATTAAATTATATCAAAGAAGGTAATATTATGAAAAGAAAATATCAAGAATTACTAGCAGTACTTATTATATTATTTCTCTACTTAGGTATTTTTATTAACCCTTCTCTAATTATAAAAAGTGGTATTACTAGTATTAATATCTTTAAAACTAAACTATTCCCTTCAATATTTCCTTTCTTTGTCTTAGCATCTCTTCTTTTAGAATTAGGTATTGCTTCTAAAATAAGTAATAAAGTAAATTCTCTTTTTAAAAGATTATTCCATGTTGAAGGTAATAGTTCTTTTATTATCTTAATTAGTATTATCTCAGGCTTTCCTAGTGGTTCTAAATATATAAAAGAAAGTCTTAAAAACAAAACTATTAATAAAGATACTGCTAACTATCTTTTAACATTTACCCATTTCGCTAATCCTCTATTTATATTAGGAACATGTGGCACTATTTTAAATAGTATATCCCTTGCTTATAAAATCTTAATTATCCAAATTATTGCTAACCTAATTCTTGGAATTATTCTAAGACCTAAAGAGATAATCACTTCAAAAAATATATCTACTAACTACAATAATAAATCCTTCTTAGAAGTCCTACCTAAAGCGATAAACGATGCAATTAAAATTCTTTTATTTATGCTAGGAAGTATTACTTTCTTTATGTTCTTTAGTAAATTAATAACATCATCTTTATCACTAAATCCTTTCTTTGAAACAATAATAACAGGCATTTTAGATATGACAAGTGGTATTAGTTTAGTGCCAATTATTAATACTAATAACTATATAAGAGGGCTAATTGTCTTAACCTTTATAACTTTTGGAAGTTTTTCGGTTCATTTACAAGTAATAAATAACATAAAAGAAGAAAATATTGAATATAAATACTTTCTTCT
This sequence comes from uncultured Mycoplasmatota bacterium, assembly GCA_946497375.1. Next base: position 6,638 of record CAMMKE010000003.1, on the reverse strand, counting down.
AGGTAGAATCTTACAAACTTCTATAGCACTTACTTTATATATTACTTTTTAATATATATAATTAACAGGAGCATTTATCATAAAAGAATATGTCTCATCTTTAAAGTTTGGATGAGTTAAAATTATTGTTATCTTTAAATATCCATTAGTAGCAGGAAAATACTCAATTTTAGAATCAGGTGAAAGCATTAAATCAACAATTCCAGGAATCTCATAATCTATTACTTCTCCACTTCTACCATAACTAATAACTCCTCTATCTGGATCTATCTTCAAAGTAGTTGTATAACTATCAAAAGTAAAAGTAGCACTATATCCATCATTACTTACATTACTAACATTAACTAAATGTCCCATTACAAAATCAGATTGAATAACTTGTTGTAAATTATTACTAAAAGCTATTACTTCATTATTTATCTCTTCTATTTGTTCTCTATTTCGATAATTTAATATTAAATTATACATACTAACAACTATTGTTGATATAATTATAAAACAAACCAACAACTCTACAGAAGTTATACCTTTTTTATTAAGATTCATAAATAATCACCTATCCTTTAAATACTTCAATAGTTCCATATTTATAAGTATTATTAGAAACATATTCAACTATTACCCTATAATATCCAGTAGCAGGTGTTTTACTAGTATTCTTACTATAAGTTGGTAAATAAGAAATATACTCTTTAAAGTTTCTTGTAAAAGGAGCATTATCTTGCTTTACATAATTTTTAAAAATCAAAGTAGAATAAGGTGTTAAATAAATTTTAGAAACATTATTAATTGTTTTAAAAGCTAAACAAGAATTAACTCCATCAGAGATAGTATATAAAGAGCAATTACTAATATCAAGATAACCTGTAGTACTAGCAGTTACATAACTAGAATCTTCTAAACCTTTTAAAGCTATCATTCGAGCCCAATGAGCGATATATATAGACTCTACTGTATCATAATCTCTATATCGTTCATACTCACCAATAAGAGGAAAAATATTAGTGTAAAGTAAAGAGAAAATTCCCATAATAAAAACACCTACAATTAATGTCTCAACTAAAATAAATCCTTTTTTATTTAATATTTTTTTCTTATTCATTTTATTAAGCTCCCTCTTGTAATTAAGTTATTCTTAATATATAATTATTATAGTAAAATAAAAGGATAAAGTAAAGGGGTTGATACTTTGGTAACTTATGATATGACTAAAACACCAATAGTTAATGTCGTTGATGATATTATAGCTCATGCTGCTAGCGTAGGAGCTAGTGATATTCATTTTGATCCAAGAGAAGATTATTTAATGGTTAGAATTAGAATCGATGGTGATTTGCAAGACTACACAAAAATACCTAAAATATATGAAAGAAATTTAATAACAAGAATTAAACTTATAGCCAATATGAATATAACTGAAAGTAGATTACCACAGGATGGATCTATTAAGGGTACTATTAAAGGAATTAATTTAGAGACTCGTGTATCTACCCTCCCTACTAATGAAGGAGAAAAGTGTGTTATTCGTATTCTTGATTATTCAAGAAGCTTAGAAGGAATAGAATCTCTTGGTTTTAATGAAGACAATTTTAATAAATTACAAAAAATGATAGCCGAACCCAATGGCATTATTTTAATAACAGGTGCTACCGGTAGTGGTAAAAGTACAACTGTATACTCTATTTTACAAGTTTTAAACAAAAAAGAAACTAATATTATAACAGTAGAAGATCCAATAGAAATGAATATTGAGGGATTAAATCAAGTTCAAGTAAATAGTGAAATAGGACTAGATTTTGCCACTGTTTTAAGATCTATTTTAAGACAAGATCCTAATGTTATTCTAATAGGAGAAATTCGTGATAGTGAAACAGCAAAAATAGCAGTTAGAGCATCTATAACTGGTCACTTAGTACTATCTACAATCCATACTAATAACTCTTTAAGTACTATTGAAAGATTGCTTGATATGAATGTAGAAAGATATTTATTATCTAGTGCCCTATCAGGTATAATTTCTCAAAAGCTTGCCAAAATGATATGTCCCCATTGTAGAATAAAAGAGAAAACTACTCCTTATCAAAAAAAAGTATTTAAAATGGCTTTAAATATGGATATAGAAGAAATCTATAATGCTAATCCAGAAGGATGCGATAAGTGTAACAAAGGTTACCACGGGCGTATCGCTATTCAAGAAGTATTAATGATTAATGATGAAATTAGAAATGCTTTAAATGAAGAAGGATTAGAAAAAGATGATTTAAATAAACTAGTATATACATCTGATGTTATTACAATGCTTCAAGATGGATTATTAAAAGTATTAAATGGTTCAACATCATTTGATGAAATATATAGGATTATTGATGTTGATGATGATTTAGACGTTTACAGCAAAATTAGAGGTATAGAATATAAGGAAAATAATATAAATAATCAACAATTATTACATGATACAGATATTAAGGAAGATAAAAATAATGCAACAACACCTAACATCATAACAATAGAAGAGAAACAAAAAGAGGAAGAAGTCTTATAACTTCTTTCTCTTTTTCCATTAAAGTTTTTTAACATTCTTTTTTGTATTTAACTCTCTACTCCATCCCATTACTTTAACATAACTAATAGTACTAATTATTATCATACTAATATTAAGAATAAGAATTAAGATTGCAAAGAGATTAAAGTTAGTAAGTCCATTAATAAGACTTTCTACTTCATTTTCTGTTACTGCATTACGACCTTCAAAATAAACTAAAGTGAGTATTAATGTAATAAGAAAATAGATTGTAGAAAATATTCCTAACTTAATTTTTTTTAGTCTAAAAAACTTATATGCACAAACTACTTCAATAGCCATAAATAAGAATATAACTACTAAAAATAAATAATTACCCATAACTAATACCTCCTAATACAACTCTTTTGGTAATATTTTATCAAGTGCTTCACTAATTACTCCACTTGACTCTTCTAATTTTTCTTCTTCATCACTAGTTAATTTTATATTAATAACTTTCTCTATTCCATTTTTACCTATAATACATGGTGTTGAAAGGTATACATCATAAGTTGTATTATAATTTGATACTGGATATACTTTCTTTAAGTCATTTAGAATACATAAAGTAAGTTCTAAAAGACATGATGCTACTCCATCATTAGTATAACCTTTATGTTTAGTAATTGTTCCACCCATATGCCGTGTTTCATACTCAAGTTCTTCTTTTTCATCAAGAGATAAAAATCTATTTAAGTTTTCTAAACCTATATTAGCATTACTCCAAGCGACAAACTGACTATTACCATGTTCTCCTAAAACATAAACATTTATATCATTAGATTTAACTTTAATTTTTTTACTGATTAATGACTTTAATCTTGCTGTATCTAACATTGTTCCAGTACCTATTACTTTATTATAAGGATAATCCGTATAATGAGCGATTAACTCTGTTATAACATCTAAGGGATTACAAGCGACTAAGACAATACCTTTAAAGGATGTATCTCTTAATTTATTAGTAATATCAACTACTATCTCATTCGCTTTCTCTAAATCACTCATTCTATCTTTTGTAGACTGGGGAACACCTGCAGTTATTACAACTATATCGGCATCATCACAATCACTATAATCACCAAGTTTTAAACTGATATTGCTATTTCTATAGACTAAAGATTGTTCTAAATCAAGTATTTCACCTTCAAGCCTCTCTTCATCTTCATCAATTAAACTTATATCAACATTTATATCAGTCATACATAACTTTTTTAAGTACGCAAGTCCTACATTACCACAACCTATAATAACAATACTCTTCATCTTCATCAATCCTTCTATAATTAGTCTATCACAGAATTAAATAATTATAAAGAAAAAGACGAATGTATTTACCTCGTCTTCTCTTTAACTGTTTCTATATCAAGTTATTTCGCTTTAACGAAATAACTTTTTTTAAGCAGTTATACATCTTTACTCTTAAAAGCTTTAAAGAACTTACTCCATACTTTTTCATTAGAATAATTAAGTATTCCTACTTTATATACTTTAATACCAAAATGTAATATTAAATAGATAAAGATAATAAGTACTACAATAGAGATAACTATATCTATTAAACCTATCTCTCCCATCATATAAAGACTAGGACTAACAAATGATGATAAGAATGGCACATATGAAAGTATTCTAATAAGAAGTGAACCATTAAACATACCAGCCATCATCGCTAAATAATATCCTCCTAAAGAGAGAAATACTAATGGAGTTTGTAATTGACTAAAGTCTTCCATATTAACAGTCATAGAGGCAAGAATACCTGCGACAATGGAATATGCTAAGAATGATAAAACTATTAAAATTAAAGTTAATGGTATTACATAGATTAGCTTCTCAATAAAACCAGATGCTACTAGACTATCTAAGATAGATGTAACTTCACTAGGTAAAGACATACCACTACTAAACATATTAGTACTTATCAAAATACCAAGCACAGCATAAACTACTAAAAGTAGTCCTTGAACGATAACAAAGATATTACTAGCAAGTATCTTAGACATTAAATGTTGTTTAGGAGAAACATTAGATATAATTATCTCCATACTACGAGTTGTTTTTTCTTCACATATTTCTCCTCCTACCATTTGTATTAAAATCATAGTTAACATAAAGAATGGTAGAATAATAGTTGGAAATACACTACTCATAATAAGTCCCATATTCTCATCAACACTATTATCTTCATTAAGAACTACTCTATCTATTGTTACAGGACTAGAAATACTATTTAATGTAGTAGCATCTATATTATTAATAGCCATACCAATAGCAGTTTTAGTAGAGTTTAGGCTCTGAGAAATAACTTGATAAGTTATAGTATCTATTTTCTCATTAGATGTAACTTTCGCTTTCAAATATTCTTTATTATCACTATTTAACTCCACTAATATCTCATCATCTTTTAGATTATCTTTTAATTCATTAGCATTCTTATTACTCTTTTTAACTGTTACTTTTACTTCATCTTCATCATTATTTAAAGTGCTTGAATAACTTTCTATATTCTTTTCAAATAATGAATAACTATTAGTATTATTATCTATAACAATTATATTAGTCTTACTATCAAAATCTCCTCCAAAGAAAGATACAATAGAATTTATATTTAAAAGAAGAATAATCGCTACTGCAAGTATTATATTAGTAATAACAAACCATTTAGTTTTAAATTTTTTTCTTAAACTAACTTTAGTTAGATACAGGAACTTCTTATTCATGGATACCCCCTACTTTCGCAATAAATATTTCATTAAGTGTAGGTTCAACTACATCATACTTAGTGATATTACAGTTTTTAACTAAAGAGAATATCTTAGGAGCGACTGTTTTATCTTCTATTTTTACTTCTATTTCTCCTCTTACTTTAGAAACATCTAATACCCCTTTTACTTTCTTTATTTTATCAAGAGGTAAATCATCTCCTCTTAACATAATATTTTTAATACCAAATTCTTCTTTAATATCTTTTAACATTCCACTAACAACAGGCTTTCCTTTTACAAGGATAACTAACTTTTCACAAAAGTCCTCTATATATTCCATCTGATGTGATGAAAATATAATAGATGTTCCTTCTTTTTGCAAATCATATATAGCATCTTTCATCATCTTAACATTAATAGGATCAAGCCCTGTAAAAGGTTCATCTAATATTAATAGTTTAGGGTGATTAATGATAGCAGAAATAAACTGAATCTTTTGTTGATTACCTTTAGATAATTCTTTAATCTTTCTATTCTTATAACTAGAAATTTCAAATCTTTCTAACCATTTATCTATATCTTTTTCTATAGTCCTCTCATCAAGACCTTTTAATACCCCATAAAATGTAAGTTGTTCTAAAACAGTAAGTTTAGTAAGTAAACTTCTCTCTTCTGTAACAAAACCAATTTCATCAGTTAAGTTATAATCAATTTTCTTACCATCAAGTAAAACTTCTCCACTACTAGCATCAATTAAGCCCATAATAATTCTAAATGTAGTAGTCTTCCCTGCACCATTTTCACCAAGTAATCCAAATATTTCTCCATCATTGACAGTAAAGGACAGATTATCAACTGCCCTATTTTTACCATAATATTTTGTAATATGTTTAACTTCAAGCATAATTATTCCTCCCATACAATATAATAACATTATTACCATCTAATATGAAGACCTAATTTTTTAAAATAATTCTAATACTACTTGCAAGTTTTCTTAGCAAAGTTTGCTATTATAAATTTATTTAAATATTTTTGTCATAACATCTCTATAATTAAAGAAACAATAAAACGAATAATAGTAGTTACTAAAACTAATAATAACACATTGCCAATAACATAATTTATACCTATAAATCCTAAATAAATATATATAAGACATATTTTGTAATTTTATTAATAAATTATTTTTAAAATCAAAAGTAATAAAAGTAAGCAACTGACTGCAAAATAACATGGTTAGCAAAACTAATATAAAATTATTTAAGATCAAATCTATTTCTCTAGCAATAGTTTCATAATTAGATAATTCATTGTACCAAATTTCTGACGAAAAGTCTTTAGTTCTATCAAAAAATATATTGCAA
>CAMMKE010000002.1 GCA_946497375.1 uncultured Mycoplasmatota bacterium | reverse complement strand
TTTATATTCCTGTTGAAAAGATTGATATGCTTTATAAATATACTGGTAAAGAAGGTGTTAGACCTACTATTTATAAGCTTGGTGGTAAAGAATGGGAAAAGGTTAAAGCTAGAGTTAAAAGTAAAGTTCAAGATATGGCTAATGACTTGTTAAGAGTGCAAGCGGAACGTGAAAGACAAAAAGGTTTTGCTTTTTCTCCTGATAATGAGTTACAAAAAGAGTTTGAAGATGCTTTTCCTTATGTGGCTACTAATGATCAGTTACTTGCTACTAAACAGATAAAAGAAGATATGGAGAAAGTTTCTCCTATGGATAGATTGTTAGTAGGAGATGTTGGCTTTGGTAAGACAGAAGTTGCTTTTAGGGCAGCCTTTAAAGCGATTATGGATAATAAACAAGTATTGCTTTTATGTCCGACAACGATTCTTTCTAGTCAACATTATAAGAATGCTCTTGAGAGATTTAAAGATTTTCCTGTTAATATTGGTCTTTTAAATAGATTTACTAGTACAAGAGAACGTAATAGAATATTAGAAGAGTTAAGAGAAGGAACAATAGATTTTGTTATTGGTACTCATAGAATACTTAGTGATGATATTAAACCTAAAGATTTGGGATTATTAATTATTGATGAAGAGCAGAGATTTGGGGTTAAACATAAAGAAAAATTAAAACAATATAAGAGTACTGTAGACGTTTTAACTTTAACTGCTACACCAATTCCAAGAACTTTACAAATGTCTATTGCAGGTATTAGAAGTTTATCTTTAATAGAGACTCCACCACGTGATAGATATCCTATACAGACTTATGTTATTGGTTATAATAAACAACTTGTTAAAGAAGCGATTATGAAAGAGATGTCTCGTGATGGACAGGTATTTCTATTATTTAATAATGTAGAAAATATAGAACAAGAAGTAATGGAGATAGAGAATCTTGTTCCTAGTGCTAGAGTTATTTATGCTCATGGTAGGATGGATAAGACAAAGATTGAAGATGTTATGCAGTCATTTATTGACCATGAAGCAGATGTTCTAGTATGTACAACGATAATTGAGACTGGTATTGATATTCCTAATGTTAATACTTTAATTATTTTAGATGCTGATAGATTTGGCCTTGCTCAGTTATATCAGATAAGAGGTAGAGTTGGTCGTAGTAATAAAATAGCTTACTGTTACTTAATGTATCAAGAACATAAAGTATTAACTGAGACTGCTGAAAAACGTTTAAAAGTTATTAAAGAATTTACAGAGTTAGGTAGTGGTTTTTCTATTGCAACTCGTGATTTATCTATTAGAGGAGCAGGAGATATTTTAGGAAGTAAACAAGCTGGTTTTATTGATAGTGTTGGTATTGACCTTTATTTAAAGATGCTTAATGAAGAGGTTGAACGTCTTAAAGGTAATGTTGTAGAAGAAGAACAAGAGGAAGAGAGTAATAAAACATTACTTAATGTATCTACTCATATTAGTGATGACTATGTAACTGATGATGATTTGAAGATTATGATTCATAGAATGATTAATGAAATAGATAGTAAAGAGAAACTAGAAGAAGTTAGAAGTGATTTAGAGGATAGATTTGGTAAACTTAATGAAGATATTATTATTTATATGTATGAAGAGTGGTTTGAGAAACTTGTTAAACAAGTGGGTGTTACTAAAGTTAATGAGACTAAAAACACTATTGAACTTTACTTTAATAGAGATGCTACTAGTAAGTTAAATACAGAAGATTTATTTATGAATGCATATCAGATTACTCCTATGTTTAGATTTAAGAGTAGAGAGAGTGACTTAACTATTATATTAGATATTGTTAAGTTAGAGAAGCATCCTATCTATTATTTAGTTGCCTTGTTATCTAGTATGGTGAATTAAGTTGTTTTTTTCAAATTGAATAAAATAGTGTATTATATGTGGTAAATGAAAGGAAAGAGGTTTTATGAGAGAAAATACTTTTGATGTTCCGGCTTATAAGTTTTTTGCTTGGAAGATAAATGATGGGAGAAAATCTCATACATATGATGAGTATGAGTTATTAATTTCTAATAACAATACTAGTATGATAATTATTCCTTTTGAAAATATTGATGGATTAAAGGTTGAAGAGATTCAGTCTTTATTATCTACATCTGATATAGTTATTAGTGGGAGTTCATATTATAGTTTTAACTATGGTAACGGCAGTGTTTCTAATCATCTTGACAATGTAAATTGGTTTTATTTTGGTCCTAATTATCTTAATGAGCATAGAGAAGAAACTATTGATAAATTATTAGAAGAATTAATGGAAAGAGATTATATGTCAAAAGATGAATACACTAAAAGAATGTATAGATGTTTTTTTGAAAGATATCAAGATGGTAGTTATGAAAAAACTAAAGAAAGAGTTAAGAGATTAGAAATGAAAAGTAATAATAAATAATAATATTCTAAGAGTGGAGCTTAGGCTCTTTTTTCTTTTGCCTCTTGACTAAAACCTTTTATCTTCTTATACTTATTAGTAGAATTGGAGGCTATGATGGTAGTGGTTAAAGAGGATATTTTAAAACAGCATAAACAAATATTAATGACAGCAGGATTAGAACTTGCTACTAATAATACTAATTCTTTAATAGAAGATGATATTATTAATGGAGTTATAGAAGTACCACTTGAAGCGATGGATACAGTTAAACAAAGAGTTCTTAATATTGCTAAACATAATAATTTAATTTTAAATAGTGATAAATTTAATGAAGTTTTAATTGGTTATAAAGATGAATTAAAGAAGCAATTTAGAAATATTTTTAAGAAAAGAATAAAATTAATAGAAGATAATTATTCTAAGTTTGATGATAATAAACCAATGGACTTAGTTAAAAATTTAAAGAAAGAATTAGTTAAGTTTAATAAAGAAGCGAAAAAAGAAGAGAAACAAGTTCTTACTAGTCTTGTTAAAGAGAAACTTGTAAGTAATTTAGATTTAATAGTTAAAGATGATAATACTACTTTTAAGAAAGATGCTACTAAGTTTTTACAAACTACTTATGTTAAACAAATATTAGAGACTGTTGATATGAAAATATTAGTTAAAGATACGATACTTCTTAATAGCTTAAAAGAACAGATAGAAAGATTTGTTTTTACGATGGAAAATTCTCATTTATTTGATTAAGTGAGAATTTTTTTGTGTCTTTAGTTAACTGGAAATAATTACCAAGGAAAAAACTACTTCTTACGTATATAATATTATTAGATACATTATTTTTTATAGTATAAAATTGGGCAGATAATGGAATAATACTACTGTAAAGGAAGGAGCATATATGAAAACAACAGGTGTAGTAAGAAGAGTTGATGATTTGGGAAGAATAGTTATTCCTAAAGATATTAGAAAGTCTCTTAGAATTAGAGACGGTGAGACTTTAGAGTTTTTTGTAGATAAAGAGACTATTAGTTTGAAGAAATTTTCTACTAGTGAAGATTTGAGTGAAATGGCACAGGCTTTGCTTGATACTATTCATATGACTATAAGTAAAAGTATTTTTGTTACTGATAGAGATAAAGTAGTAGCAGGTACTGGTAAGTTAAAAAAAGAGTTTTATGGATTTAATATTTCTTCAAGATTAGAAGAATATTTATTTCAAACAGAGAGTTTAGTAAAAGGTACTAGTTTAGTAGAAGAGATTGTAGATAGTAAAAATAAAGGGGTGGAGTACAAATATATTCTTAGTCCAATACTTTCTGATAGTGAGACTATTGGTTTAGTTTTTATGGTTATTGAAGATAGTAAGAGTTTTACGGAAGAAGATGAACATATAATTCAGATAATTGCTAATTTCTTATCAAAATATCTTGAAGATTAATTTCTCTTGTGTTAGAATATCGTTATTAAAAGTTGTGATGAAGAGTCTTATAAATTCTAGTTATAGAGAGTTCTTGGTTGGTGGAAAAGAAACAATGATTTTATAAGATATGGCTTCTGAACTTTCATATTGATATGTAAGTATGAACGTGCTAAGCGTTAATTAGAATAAGTGTACAAGGTTTATTGTAAAGAAAGGTGGTACCACGGGTTAGCTCGTCCTTTCGTTATAATAAATCTTTTTAATTTGAGGAGGAGATATTAATGGAGAAATATTATATTACAACTGCTATAAGTTATACATCAGGAAAACCACATATTGGTAATACTTATGAAGTAGTACTTGCAGATGCTATTGCAAGATATAAAAGAAGTAAGGGATATGATGTTTATTTTCAAACTGGTACTGATGAACATGGGTTAAAAATAGAAACAAAAGCTCATGATGCTGGAGTTCTACCTCAAGAATTTGTTGATTCTATTGCAACTGAGATTAAGAGAATTTGGGATTTGATGGATACTAGTTATGATAATTTTGTTAGAACTACTGATAAACATCATGAAGAAGTTGTTCAAAAAATATTTAATAAGTTATATGAACAGGGGGATATTTATAAAGGTGAGTATGAAGGATGGTATTGTACTCCTTGTGAGTCTTTCTTTACTGATAGTCAATTAGTAGATGGTAAATGTCCTGATTGTGGAAGAGATGTGCAAAAACAAAAAGAAGAAGCTTATTTCTTTAGAATGAGTAAATATCAAGATAGATTATTAAAGTATATTGAAGAGCATGATGATTTTATAGAACCAGAGTCTCGTAAGAATGAAATGATTAATAACTTCTTAAAACCTGGTTTACAAGATTTATGTGTTACTAGAACTACTTTTAAATGGAGTATTCCTGTTACATTTGATCCTAAGCATGTTATTTATGTATGGATTGATGCTTTAACAAATTATATTACTTTTATAGGGTATGATCCTGATGGTAGTAGTGATTTGTTTAAAAAACTTTGGCCTGCTGACTTACATTTAATTGGTAAAGATATACTTCGTTTTCATACTATTTACTGGCCTATTATATTAATGGCTTTAGATTTACCTTTACCTAAGAAAATATTTGGTCATCCTTGGTTACTTACTGATAATGATAAGATGAGTAAAAGTAAAGGTAATGTTATTTATGCAGATGACTTAGTAGAGTTATTTGGCATAGATGCTGTTAGATATTACTTACTTAAAGAAATTCCTTATGCTAATGATGGTAATTTAACTTATGAATTACTTATAGATGTAATAAATAGTGATCTTGCTAATACTTTAGGTAATTTAGTACAACGTACTATTAGTATGGCTAATAAGTATTTTGATGGTGTTGTTATTAATAAAGAATGTTATGAAGATATAGATAGTAAATTTATTGATAAAATTAATAGTTTAAGTAGTAATATAGATAAAGCGATGGATAAGTTAGCAGCATCTGATGCTATTAATTCAATTTTAGAAGTATTGAGAGCTAGTAATAAGTATATTGATGAAACTACTCCTTGGATTCTTGCTAAAGATGAGGATAGTAAAGATAGATTAGAAACTGTTTTATATAATTTACTTGAATCTATTAGAGTATGTTCTATTAATTTATCTTTTGCAATACCTTCTACATCTAAAGAGATTTTAAGACAGATTAATAATAATAGAGAAGAAAATGGTTATCTAAAAGATAATAAATATGAAGTAGGAACTCCTAGTGTATTATTTCAAAGAATAGATAAAGAAAAGTTCTTAAAAGAGCATGATTTGTAAAATTTTGGTGTAAACTAAAAAATAATTAGGGTGATTTTTAAAATTATCCTAATTTTTATGTTATAGTTGAAGGGTAGTGGCCGTAGTAACAAGTAGTATTTGAAGTCGTAAGAAAGGATAGAGTTATGACTAAGAAACGAAAGTTAGAAATTGAAGAAGTGGCAGTTGCAGTACTTTATGGAGTTTTAGTTGTAATGGTTATTATAGGGCATAATATATTAGATATCGGTTATTTAATTGTATTAACAATTTATTTAATAAGATTGTTTTTATGTCGAAGAAAAAAGAATAAGTCTTGTAAATAGTAAAATACTATCTAGAAGATTTCTTTTTTTGATATAATGCTTTTAGGAAGTGATTTTTATGTATATAGATACACATTGTCATTTAAGTATGGAAGATTATGATGATATAGATAAAGTTATAGAAGAGAATAAGAATGCTTTGGTAGATAAAATTGTTGTATCAGGTTGTAGTAGGGAAAGTATAGAAGAAGTAATGGATTTAAAAGATAGGTATGATATGGTTTATGTTACGATAGGATATCATCCAGAATATGCTGATACTGTTACTGAATCTGATTTAGACTATTTAAAGAGTTTATTAGGCGAGAAAAAAATTATAGGTATTGGGGAGATAGGTCTTGATTATCACTATACTAAAGAAAATAAAGATAAACAGATATGGTTGTTTGAAGAACAATTAAAGATTGCTAATGCTTTTAATCTTCCTGTTGTAATACATTCTAGAGATGCAACTATGGATACTATTAATATTTTAAAGAAATATAAAGTAAAAGGAATAATACATTGTTTTAGTGGAAGTTTAGAGACTGCTAAAATATATATATCTATGGGATTCTTATTAGGAATAGGTGGAGTTGTTACTTTTAAAAACTCTAAATTAAAAGATGTAGTTAAAGAAGTACCTTCAGAATCTATTGTGCTTGAGACTGATAGTCCTTATCTTGCTCCTGTTCCCTTTAGAGGAAAAATTAATTCTTCTAAGTATTTAGAGTATATTGCTAACTTTATTGCTGAAATAAAAAATATTAGTGTAGAGGAATTAGCAGAAATTACCAGTAGAAATGCTTCAAGTTTATTTGACTTTAATAGATAACAATGCTAGTATTATCTTAAGTAGAAAATGAGGTAAAAAGATGGGTAAAAGATTTTTAAGATATTTTAGTTTTGTAATTATTGTCTTTGCTCTAGCTTTTGTTATATTATCTGGTAATAATAAGACTGTAGTAATGACTTCTAATATAAATAGTGTAAAGAGTTTACAAGCAGTTCATATTGTTAATAAATATAATTCTATTAAAGAGATGGAGAAAGCTAAAGAACCTACTTTATATGATAGTTTTTATGATGCAATTAGTGTTGCTAGTAGTAGTCCAGTAGCTTTTATGGGCACTCTTACTGCTTATGGTCCTGACTGTCCAGGATGTTCTGGTAATAGTGCTTGTCCGCCTCGTCAAAATTTTAAGAATGGTAATATCTATTTTGAAGATCAGGTTTACGGAAAAGTTAGAGTAGTTGCTGCAGATAGATCTATTCCATGTGGTAGTATTGTTAGGATAAGTGGAATCAATATATATAGCGAACCTATTCTTGCTATTGTTATGGATAGAGGTGGGGCGGTTACTGGTAATCATATGGATTTGTTATTTACTAGTCAGTCTAATTTAGAAGGATTTGCTACTAGTCATAATATAAAATTTGAACTTATTAGGTATGGTTGGTAATAAAGTGTCTAATCTTTATTACTTTTTTTGAAAAGTAATTGCTATTTTAATTAGTTTTATGCTATAGTTATATTGTAGAAGGAGGTTAGACAAAAAATGAAAGATAATAATAACAATTCAAAACAAGTGTTATTATCAGTGCTTGGAGTAGCAATTTTAGTTGTAGCAGTTGTAGGTGTTTCGTTTGCAGCATTCACATTTAGTCAGACAGGTGTTAAAACTAATACTATTACTACTGGTACTATTAATATGTCATATAGTGAGCCAGAAAATGGTATTACTTTGACTAATGCAATGCCTATGAGTGATGATACTGGTAAGGCTTTAAGTGGTCCTAATGAGATTTTTGATTTTACTGTTACTGCTACTATTAATGGTAGTGGTACTACAACTATTAATTATGCTATTACTGCTGTAACTGAACCAGGTACTACTTTAAATGATGATTATGTTAAAGTATATTTAACTAACATGGCTGGTGATGCTGATACTCAAATTTTAGCACCTACTGTTGTTAGCTCTTTACCTAAAACTTCTAGTGATGCTTCTGGTGCTCCTGATGGTCAATTTATACTAGATGATGGTACATTTACTACTAATGGTACAAATGAATATCGTCTAAGAATGTGGGTTGCTGATAATTATGCAGTAACTGGTTCTTCTGAGACTTATACATTAAGAGTTAATGTATATGGTGCTGCAGATGCTCAATAGATGAGTACGTATTATAAAAAAGTGTCTAATCTCTGGCACTTTTTCTTTTTGTATAATTTTATTTGCCTGAAACCTCTTTTATATGTTATATTATATATAATATGGAGGCTTAAATATGGAGAAAAACTTTTCAAAGGAAATTATATTTTCTATACTAGGGATATTTATTTTAGTTGTTTTAGTTATTGCTGTATCATTTGCAGCATTTACTTTTAGTCAAACTGGTGAGAAAATAAATACTATTACTACTGGTACTATTAATTTGTCTTATAGTGAGTCTTTAAATGGTATTAATTTAGTTAATGCTTTACCTATATCTGATGAACAAGGAAAAGGGTTAATTGGTACTAATAATGTTTTCGATTTTACAGTTGAAAGTACTATTAATGGTAGTGGTGATGTTACTATTAATTATGGAATAACTGCTGTTTCTTCTAATAGTACTGTTGATAATTCTGCAATAAAAATCTATTTAACTAATATGGACAATGATGCAGATAGTGGAATTATTGCTCCTACAAAAATATCTAATTTAAGTACAACTACTGGTAGTGAAGCTTATAATGCTCCAAGTGGTGAATTTATTCTTTTAAATGGTACTATGAATACTTCAACTTCTCATAAATATCGTCTAAGAATGTGGGTTGCAGATGATTATACAGAGCCTTCTGGTGGTACTTATATTTTGAAAGTGAATGTATATGGAGCGGCTGCTGCTTTATAGTAAATATTTTTTAATTGGATTAGGAGGGATATTATGAGTGAAGATAAAAATAATTCTAAATCAAAATTATTAATAATAATTGCTGTTATACTTTTAATTATTGCAGTGATTGGAGTAAGTTATGCAGCGATATTTTATTCTAAAGTTGGAGAAGAGGTTAATAATGTATCAACTGGTACTATAGTAATGAGCTATAATGAAAATAATAATGGTATATATATAACTAATGCTTCTCCTATGTCTGATGAAGTTGGTAGATCTTTAACAGATGAAAACCAGTATTTTGATTTTACTATTAGTGCAACTATGAGTGGTAGTACAAATGTTGATTATGTGATATCAGCTTCTAAGGATAGTTCTAGTACTTTAGAAGATAGTGCCATTAAAGTTTATTTAACTAGTCTTGATGGTAATAAAGAAAATCAAGTTGTTGCACCTGTTAAAGTTTCCTCTTTAAAATCTACTAATAGTATTTCTTATGCACCAAATAATCAATATGTTATTTTAGAAAGTAATTTTAGAAATAGTGAAAGTATTAATTATCGTTTAAGAATGTGGATTTCAGATGATTATTTTCTTCCTGACATTAGTCAAGCTTACATGATTAGAATAAATGTTTATGCTAATATGTCAGTTTAAGTGTAGTTACCTACACTTTTTCTTTACCAAAAAAAATTAGTGTGTTACAATTATCTTATGATAGAGGGTGTAAAATAATGAATAATCAAATTTATGATAATGAAGTTATAAAAAAAGAGTCTAATAATAAAATATTTGTAATTATTATTTGCCTTTTAATATTTATTCTTATGGTTATAGGTGTTTCTATGGCAACTTTTACTTATACTAAAGAGAAAGATAGTGTTAATACTATTAGTACAGGTAATGTTTCATTAAATTATACTGAAAATACTAATGGTATTGATATTACTAATGCTTATCCTATTTCTGATGATGTTGGGAGAACTTTAACTTTAGAAAATCAATATTTTGATTTTTCTATTAATGCTTCTATTCAAGGCGATGTAGTTGCTGATTATGAGATTTCAGCAGAAAAACTTGAGACTTCTACTCTTAGTAATGATGAAGTAAAATTATACTTAGAAAAAGAAGTTAATAATTCTTATGAAGAGGTTATGGCACCTAAACATTTTACTCCTCTTAGTGAAAGTACTGATTTAGGGACTGTGGCTGGGACTATGTTATTAGATAGTGGTTCTGTTGATAAAACTAGTTCTATTAATTATCGTTTGAGAATGTGGGTAGATGCTAATACTATTGTTGGTGAATTAGAAAAGAATTTTGGAGTTAGAGTATCTGTAAAAGCTAAAATTGATTTATCTAAATAAATTTTGGCTTAATCTTTTTGTTTGTATTATTGGGAATATTAAGTGGGTGATAACTTGATGAAAAATAATTATAGAGAATGGTTGACTACGGCAAAAAAGATATTTCATTTTATAGCAACTGTTTTAATGTATTCTATATGTTTGATAATGATTATTGTTTTTTTAGCTTTTGTAGTTAATTTTATAGATAAACAATATAATCTGAAATCTGGACAAAATAAAAAGAATCTTTTTTCTGCATATACAATTGTAAGTCCTTCAATGGTTTCTGCTATAAATGTTTTAGATGTAGTAGTTACTGTCAGAGTTGATAGTCCAGAAGATTTGAAAAAAGGTGATATTATTACATTTGATTCTACTGACTATAGATATTCAGGGGTTACTGTTACACATAGAATTTTGGATATAGAAAAAACTACGAGTGGGGAATATTTATTTACAACTAAAGGAGATAATAATAATACAGAAGATTCTTCTAGAATTAATTTTAATGCTATATACGGCAAAGTATTGTTTGTAATTCCTAAAATAGGTTATATTCAATATTATCTTAGTTCTATTTTAGGTTGGGTTGCAATCGTTATTGCACCTGCTGTTATGATTATTGGTTATGATATATATAAATTAGTTAAGACGATTAGATCTTCTGATAAAAAAGAAAATGATAATAAAGATAAAAAGATTAAGTTTATAAAAAGAGAAGGAAGGTTTAAAAAATGAAAAGAGTAATTTTGTTAGTTTTAGCGGGAGTAGCTTTATTTGTTTTTATATTTGCTACATCTATGTTATGGTATAGATTCTTTTATAATGATAATGTATCTGGAACAAATAATGTAAGTTCGGTTACAATACAGCTTGATGATCAAAATAATGTTATAGATGAAAGTGGTTTGATACCATTAGATGATGATAGTGCTAGAACTTTGACCCCTTATGAATTTAGCGTTAAAAATAATGGTGATAATAATTATGCTTATAACGTTTTGTTAGAAGATAGTATTATTAGTGATGATATTACATATTCAAGTAAGGAATTACTTTCAAGAAGTCAGTTGCGATATCAATTAATTTTAAATGGTAAAGAAATAAAAACTGGTGATTTAGATGATATTAAAAATAATGTTTTAGATGCTAGAGTTATTTCATCTTCTCAAACTAATAATTATCAGTTAAGAATTTATGTGTCTGAGGAATCTCAAGATACTGATTGGCAAAATAAATATTATCATTTTGATATCAATGTACAAGCGGAGGAATAGTTATGAAGAAATTTTTATTAGAGTATGCAAATACATTTGCTTATACAATTACAGGTCTTGTTTTTGGATGTGCTTTCTTTCTACTTTTTATTAATTTTTATCATATGCAGGAGTTGAGTGAAACTGTTGATATTAGTGCTTATAATGATACTAATAAAGTTAGTGTTGAAAGCAAACTTCAAACTATTAAGGATAATATAGGTGTTTATAATCAATCTACTTATAGAGGTTCTCTTAATATTTATGGTCTTAATAATGTGCAAGCAAGAATGCAAAATTGTGTTGATATGATTGAAAGTGAAGATATGATGAAATATTTTGAACTTGATGAGCTTGGAATTAAAGATAGTTATAATTTTGTAGTAGATTATAAAAACAATATACTTAATGATTGCTTAGTAATGCAAATTATATCAATGTTGAATACTGATACAGTACAGTCTTTAACTAATTATAATGTTATTTTTCCATTTGTTGAAGTCAATGTTAATAATTTGTTAGATTCTGTTGATTATGTTCAAAACAATATAGAAAATTCTGATCATTATTACTTTACTACTGATTCTAATAAAAATAATTTTTTTGATCTTGTTGAGGATAGTTATTCTACTACAATGGATAGTTATCAAGATACGTTAGATTTACTTGTTGAAATATCAGTTTGGTATAGAAGTATAGTGTTAGGAGGTTAGAATTATGAAAAAGATATTTAATGGGTTGTTTTATGGACTTAAATTTCTTCTATTAATTGCTGCATTTGCTTTAGCTTTATTTATCTTTATTAGAATGAATATGAGACTTAACAAAGATATAATTAGTGTATTACCTCAGTTTGTTCCATTTTTACTTTTGTTAATTTTATTTATAATAAATATGATTTTTAGACAGGAAGGCGTTACTAAATGTTTATTTTATAACCTTACTTGTTGCTTAGTACTTACTACTATTGTACTTGTTTCTTTAAGAGCAATATTAGATACTAATATGGTTTTAAATGGTAAGTATGGATATGGTATAGATTTTAACTTTTATGATAATTTACTTGCTTACATTGATATAATGTTATACGGTTTAGTTTTATCAAATATTTTATTTATGTTTAAGGAAAAAGTTAAACTAAAAAGTGATATTAATAATGAGTCTAAGAATCTTAAGAATGCTTAGACTTTTTCTTTACAAAATTTTAAAGTACTAATATAATTTTTAGTATGAAAGAAAGTGATATTATGGACGATTTTAAATTTAAGAAAAAGTTTGGACAAAATTTTTTACAGAATAAAGCTATTATTGATAAAATTGCTAAAGTTGCTGATATTAAGAGTAATTCTTTAATTATAGAAGTAGGTCCTGGTAGTGGTAATTTAACTGTTGCTTTAGCAAGTCTATATAAAGATAGTAATATCTTAGCTTATGAAGTTGATAATAGTTTAGAAGATGTGTTAGCTGATAGATTTAAAGATTATGATAATGTAAAGATTTTATTTAATGATTTTCTTAAAGCAGATATTGTTAGTGATGTAGGTGAGTATTCATACGATAATTTATATTTTGTTAGTAATGTTCCTTATTATATAACGACTCCTATACTTTTTAAATTAATAGAAAGTAATTTAAAATTCGAAAAGATAGTTATGATGGTTCAAAAAGAAGTGGGAGATAGGTTTTGTAGTAAAGTATCTTGTAAAGAATATGGGGCTCTTACGGTTATTCTTAATTATTTCTTTAATGTGAAAAAAGAATTTTTGGTTGATAGAAATCAATTTTATCCAAGGCCTAATGTTGATAGTGTTGTGGTATCTTTTAGTAGGAAAGATGAGTTAGAGAGGCTAGACGATAAAGATTTTTTTATGAAGCTTGTTCATGATAGTTTTCAGTTTAGAAGAAAGACTCTAAGAAATAATTTAAAGAAATATAAGTTAAGTGTTATAGAGACTGTTTTAAATAAATATGGTTATAATTTGAATGTGAGAGCGGAGGCTTTAGATTATAAAATATTTATTGATATTGCTAATACTTTAACTAGAGCATAAATATAAATTCTTTACATATAATTAAATGGGTGAATTATATGTTTAAGATTGGAGACTTTGTTACTAGAAATTCTTATAATAATGATATTTTATTTACTATTATTGATATTAAAGACGATATAGCTTATTTAAAAGGTATCGATGTTAGGCTCTATGCTGATAGTAGTCTTGATGATTTAGAAGAAGCGGATGTAGATTATGATACTAATAATGATAGAAATGATGCTAAAAAGATTAAAGATATGCTTAATTTAGATAGAAGCGAATACTTTTATTTGCCAGGAAAGATTTTGCATATTGATGGCGATAAAGATTATTTGCGGCGATGTATAGATTTTTATAAAGATATGCATTTAGAAGCTTATGGGGTTAATTTGGATGAAGATGATTTTTCTAAAGAGATTACTGCTTGTTTAGAAAAGTATAATCCGGATATTTTAGTTATTACAGGACATGATTCTTTTAAGAAGAATAAAGATAAGAGTGATTTGGCTAATTATCAGAATTCTCTTAATTTTGTTAAAGCGACGATGAAAGCTAGAGAGTATGAGAGAAATCAAGATAAACTCATTATTATAGCAGGAGCTTGTCAGTCTTTTTATGAGGACTTAATTAAAGCAGGGGCTAACTTTGCTTCTAGTCCTAAGAGAATTAATATTCATGCTTTAGACCCTGCTATTATCGCTAGTACTGTCGCTTTATCTCCTAAAAATAAAGAAATTGATTTGATAAGTTTACTTTCTAAGACCCATTATGGTAGTAATGGAATGGGCGGTATTATTACTAATGGTGTTATGTATGTGGGGTATCCAAGATGAATGTTGATAAAGTAAGAGATGAAGTGAAATCTAAAGAAGGAAAGATGCTTCATTTTAAATTTAATGGTAGTAGAAACCAAATAGTGGAATTTGAAGGGGAGATAATAGAGACTTATCAAGCGATATTTGTTGTTAAATTAATAGATAATAATATTAAATCTTTTTCTTATAGTGATTTGATTACTTCTAGCTTGGAGATACTTAAATAAATATATATTAGTAAAGTATTTGACAAGTTTTAAAAAACGACTTGCAAAAGTTAGTTAACTGGTATAGAATTGACTTATAAGACTTAGTATTAGGAGGTTACATATGGAAATTACATCTGTAAATGTACGTAAAATTGAAAAAGAAGGTAGTCGCATGAAAGGTATTGCATCAGTATTACTTGATGATTCTTTTGCTGTTCATGATATTAGAATCATTGAAGGTGACAATGGACTTTTTATTGCTATGCCTAGTAGAAAGACTCAAGCTGGAGGATATAGGGATATTGCACATCCAATTAATCCAGAAGTTAGAGCAATGTTTCAAGATAAGATTATTGAAGCTTATAATAACATTAAAGATGAAGATTCTAAAGAAGATTAGTTCTTCTTTTTTTGTTTGTTGCATATCATTTAGTAGGTGATGATATGGAAAGCAAGGAAGCAATTATTAATAATTATAATCATAGTATTACAATTACAGAAAGAAAGAATTTACTTATTACAGGAGTTAAGAAAATAGAAAACTTTGATAATGAAGAGTTTTTGTTAGAGACAGTTATGGGATATTTAGCTGTTAAGGGGGAAGATTTGGAACTTGTTAAGTTAGATACTTTAGCAGGTAATGTCTCTATTAAAGGATTGATAAAGGGATTCTCTTATATGGATGATAATAGTGGTAAGAAAGATAAAGAAGGCTCTAGTATCTTTAATAGACTATTTAGATAATGAGTTTAGTTGAACAAGTAGTATCATTAATCTTTTCTTTTATATATGGGGGAGTCTTATCAGTCTTATATAATTTTAATTATAATATTCTCTTTTATAAAAATAGAGTTGTTAAGATTATATTTAATATTTTATTTGTTTTTGATTTAGTACTTATTTATTTTCTTGTTATGAGAAAGATAAATAATGCTGTTATTCATCCATATTTTTATTTATTTATTATCTTGGGCTTTTTTACCTTCTTTAATATTACTAAGAAGTTTAGAAAACTATTGAAAGTGCCTGAAGTTAAGAAAAAGCCTAAAAAAGATGACTAAAAGTGTAAAGAGTGACTAGTTAATATTGAACTAGTTTTTTTATGGCTTTATAATATATCTTAGGAAAGTGGGTGAAAATTTAATGGCTAAAAGAAGAAAAAAGAAAAAGTTAGGTCCAGTACTATTGCTTTGTGTTTCTTTTGCTGTTATTATTTTTACTACGTTTACAATTTTTAGATATTGGACTATGATATATAGTAAATATCAGGAAAAGGGAGAGTTAAAAAAAGAACTTGCTTCCTTAAAAGATAAAGAAGAAGAGTTGGAGTCTGATGTTAATAAGTTACAGGATTCTGATTATATAGCAAGATATGCTAGAGAAAAGTATTATTACTCTAAAGATGGAGAGTTAATCTTAAAAATACCTGAAGATGATGAAGAGGAAAGTGATAGTAAGTAATGAATATTGAAAGTTTATATAAAGATATTAAAGTAAAAGATGGGTACTTCTTAGTTTTCGCTTGTAGTTATGGTCCTGATTCGATGGCTTTATTTAAGAGTTTATTAGAACTTAGAAAAAAATATGATATTAGATTAGTCTGTGCTCATGTTAATCATGATAAAAGACATGAGAGTGCTAAAGAGAAAGAATATTTAGAGAAGTGTTGTAAAGATAATAATGTAATATTTGAATATATGAAAATAGATAGATATGGTGACGATAACTTTCATAATGAAGCGAGAAATATTAGGTATCAGTTCTTTGATGAGGTAGTTAAGAAATATAATGCTAAATACCTTTTAACTGCTCATCATGGTGATGACTTGATGGAAACAATTCTTATGAGAATTGCTAGAGGTTCTACTTTAAGAGGATATAGTGGCTTTAGAAAGTTGGTAAAAATGGATGGCTACTACATTTATCGTCCTTTTATAGGTTTAACTAAGAGTGAGTTATTAGATTATTGTCATAAGAATAGAGTTCCTTATGCTGTTGATAAAAGTAACTTTAGTGATGTTTATACAAGGAATAGATATCGTAAGGAAGTTTTACCTTTCTTAAAAAGTGAAGATAAAGATATCCATAAGAAATATTTAAAGTTTAGTAATGTGTTAAGCCAAGCGGATGATTTTATAGAAGAGGAAGCTAGTAAGGCGATTAGTAAAGTTATTAAAGATAATAAACTATATATAGATAGATACTTAGAGATTAATAAATTCTTAAAGAGAATTATTTTAGAGAGATTTATATCTAGTTTCTATCAAGATGATTTAATTTTAATAAATGATAAACATCTAGATTTAATAGAAAGTCTTATTAATAGTAAGAAGAGTAATGCTAAGGTTAATCTTCCTAATGATGTTGAGGTAGTAAAGAGTTATAATACTTTATCTATTAGAAGGAATCCTAATTTACTTAGTAGTTATGAAATAGAAGTAAGTAGGGAAGTAATACTTCCTAATGGACATAAGTTAGAATTATTAGATTCTGTTAAAGGTAATAGTAATAACATTATAAAACTTTCTAGTAAAGATGTAACTTTGCCTTTAATTGTTAGAACTAGAAAGCTTGGAGATGTTATGGCTATTAAGGGAGGAGGACATAAAAAAATAAAAGATATTTTTATAGATAGTAAGATTCCTCTTGCTGATAGAGACTTATGGCCTATAGTAGTTGATAGTCGTGAAAGAATAGTTTTTGTTCCAGGATTAAAAAAATCTAAATTTGATAAGACTAATAGTGAATTTTATGATATAATACTGAGATATGAGTAGAAAAAAGGAGAGATTTCCATGAATGTAAATAAAAAAGTTGTTAAAAAAGGTTTACTACCTTATGTCTTTTTACTTCTAGTGATGCTTGGAGTTATATACTTTGTTAGTGTTGCTAATCAAAAAGTTAATGTTTTAACTTATGATGAGTTTATGAGTGATTTAGAGGCTAAGGAAGTAAGTGAGATTACTGTAACTCCTCGTGAGAGAGCACAGATTTATGAGATTACTGGTAAGTTAGACAATTATAAAGAAAATGAAAGTTTCTTTGTTAGAGTTCCATTATCTGACCAAGTAATGAAAAAGTTAGTGGAAGCGAGTGAAGCGGATGACTTTGAGTTTACTAGTGTAGCTGATCCAGAGTCTAGTACTATTTTACTTGTAATAGTTAATATTTTACCTATTGCTTTACTTGCCTTTATTTGTTTTTGGTTTTTAACTAAACAAATGGGTGGAGGTAAGAATTCCCTTGATTTTGGTAAGAGTAAAGCAAAGCTTTCTAGTGATAAGAATAAAGTTACTTTTAAAGATGTAGCTGGACTTAATGAAGAGAAAGAGGAAGTTAAAGAGTTAATAGACTTTTTAAAGAATCCTAAAAAGTTCCAAAAGTTAGGTGCGAGAATTCCTAAGGGTGTACTTTTATATGGCCCTCCAGGAACTGGTAAAACATTACTTGCTCGTGCAGTAGCAGGAGAAGCGAATGTTCCTTTCTATTATATTAGTGGATCTGACTTTGTTGAGTTGTTTGTTGGTGTTGGTGCAAGCCGTGTTCGTGATATGTTCCAACAAGCGAAAAGAACTGCTCCTTGTCTTATCTTTATAGATGAGATTGATGCTGTTGGTAGACAAAGAGGTACAGGAATTGGTGGTGGACATGATGAGAGAGAACAAACATTAAACCAATTACTTACTGAGATGGATGGATTTGGTGAAAATGAAGGTATCATTATTATTGCTGCTACTAATAGACCTGATGTATTAGACCCAGCTTTACTTCGTCCAGGTAGATTTGATAGACAAGTTGTTGTTAATTTACCTGATGTAAAGGGACGTGAAGAGATACTTAAAGTACATGCTCGTAATAAAGTATTAGCGCCTACTGTTAATATTCCTGCTCTTGCTAAGAGAACTCCAGGATATTCTGGTGCAGACCTAGAAAACTTACTTAATGAGGCGGCTTTGCTTGCTGTTAGACGTAATAAAGATGCTATTACAATGAGTGAGATTGATGAAGCAAGTGATAGAGTACTAATGGGACCTGCTAAGACTAGTACTAAAAGAAGTGAAGCTGATCGTAAGTTAGTTGCATATCATGAGTCAGGTCATGCTGTTGTTGGTATTAAATTAAACGGAGCTAGTGATGTTCAAAAGGTAACTATTATTCCACGTGGATCTGCAGGTGGATATAATATGATGATTCCTAGTGAAGAGAAGATTTGTAAGACTAAAACTGATTTACTTGAAGAAATTACAGGTTTACTTGCAGGTCGTGTTAGTGAAGAGGTTGTCTTTGGTGAAGTTACAACAGGGGCACAAAATGACTTTGAGAAAGCTACTAAGATTGCAAGAGCTATGGTTACGGAATATGGTATGAGTGATTTAGGACCGATGCAATTAGAAGAAAGAGAAGGTAGTGCTTTCTTAGGTAGAGATTATGCTAAAAGCCGTAATTTTTCTAATGAAGTAGCTCATGAAATAGATCAAGAAATGAGAAAAATTATCGATAAGTGTTATGATGATGCGACTAAGATAATTAAAGAGAATAGAGATTTACTTGATTTACTTGCTAATACATTATTAGAGTATGAGACATTGACTAAAGAGCAAATTGATTACTTAGTAGAAAATGGTAAAATGCCTGATGAAGAAGAAGAGACTAACTATGAAAATATGAGTTTAACTAAGTTAAGGGAAATTGCTAAAGAAAAAGGTGTTAAAGGATACTCTAAGATGAATAAGGCAGAACTAGTAAAAGAACTTGAAAAATAGTTCTTTTTTCTGTATTATAAAGTCAGTTATCCACATAAACTGTGGAAAAAGATGGAGGAAGTTATGAAAGCTAGGAAAGCAGTGGAAAAAGAAATAGGAGAATTTAGAAAATTTATTAGTAGAGGTGCTGTTTTAGATATGGCTATTGGTGTTATTATTGGTAGTGCCTTTTCTAAAATAGTTAGTAGTTTAGTAGATGATATATTTATGCCTTTACTTGGTGTTATATTAGGAGGACTTGACTTTAGTGGGTTATCTATTAAAATAGGTGATGCTTCTATTATGTATGGTTCTTTTATACAGAGTATTGTAGACTTTTTAATCATTGCTATTTGTATCTTTGTAATGGTTAAGATAGTTACTAATATTAGAGATAGAGCAGATAAGAAGTTAGGAATAGAACACAAGAAGGAAGAGAGGAAGAAAGATGAACAAGTAGTTTTACTTGAGGAGATTAGAGATTTGCTAAAAGAAAATAAAAAAGTTGGAGGAAATAGATAATGGAATTATATGAATTTAGTGAAGATAGAAAGAAAATATTAGTTTATGAATTAGAAGCAATAAAAGAAGAGGTAAAGAAATATAAAGAAGAACATTTAAGAAGAAGGTTTTATGATTTAGAAACTGTTAATAAAGATTTAATTGACTGTTTGTTAAATGGTAGGGCAATATATGAGTGGAGATTAAAATGTAAAAATAAAGATTTGCGTGCTAATTTAATAACTAGTAGTAGTGAAACTGAATATCAAAAAATAGTTAGAGATAGTTTATTAAGAAAGTATTATAATAGTGAATGTTTGAATTTTAATGTAACACTGGTGAATAAGACTAATGCTAAATTAGATGCATTTAGTCCATATGCATTGTTACCACTTGGTAATTATGAAAGTGTTTATTCTCATACTGATGATATTGATTGGTATAGATTTCCTAACTTATTAGTTTTGCATAATAAAGATTTGGTAGGATTGCATTTTTTAGAGCAAGGTAATTATAAAGGTATTGCTTTAGATAATATAGTTAGTAGAGAAACACCATTTTATCTTTTTGATTTAGAATTTAAAAATGAATATAACTGTTCTGTGGAAGTTTTGGATTTACCTGTTATGAAGGAAGCAAAGGAAAATATAGAGTATAGTTCAAAAGTATTAACTTTATATCGCAATAGTGTTAAAAAATAATAGTATCTAATTCGTGAAAAATGCTTGTATCAAAATTGTCTTTAGTATATAATATGCTTAAGGGAACTTCAACAGTTGAGTGTCTACCTCTTTGAAAGGAGGTTTGATAGATATGAATAAACGTATCTTTGTATTAAAAGTACTTAAACATATCTCTATCATTTTATCTCTAGTTATCATATTGATAATAGTAATAAAAAAATGACACTTAATTCATCTAATGAATTAAATGTCTTCCTACAATAATATTTTGGGGTAGGCATTCAACAATGCAGAGTTGAACGTTCCCTTAATAGTTTATGTAAATTTCTTTTACATATTCATAGTAACATAAAAGTTTATATTTTGCAAGTGTTAGGTGATTTTATGTGGAAAATAGGTAATGTTGAAATAGAAAATAGAGTTGTACTAGCTCCTATGGCAGGTATTTGTAATAGTGCATATCGTAAAATAGTTAAAGAAATGGGCTGTGGTCTTATTTATGCAGAAATGGTTAGTGATAAGGCAATATGTTATGATAATAAAAAGACTATTGATATGCTTTATATGGAAGATGTTGAACGTCCTATTACGCAACAGATATTTGGTAGTGATGTGGATAGTTTTGTAGAGGCAGCTAAGTATATAGAGAAAGAAATGAGACCTGATATCATTGATATTAATATGGGGTGTCCTGTTCCTAAAGTGGCTTTAAGAGCCCAAGCAGGTAGTGCCTTGCTTAAAAATCCTAGTAAAGTAAAAGAGATAGTTAAGGCTGTGGTAAATGCTGTTAAATGTCCTGTTACAGTTAAAATACGTAGTGGATGGGATGCTAATCATATAAATGCTGTAGAAATTGCTAAAATTTGTGAAGAAGCAGGTGCTAGTGCTATTACTGTCCATGGGAGAACTAGAAGTCAAGGATATTCTGGTAAAGCTGATTGGAATATAATTCGTGATGTCAAAAATAATGTTAAGATTCCAGTAATTGGTAATGGTGATGTTACTAGTCCCGAGAAGGCTAGGGAGATGTTAGACTTTACTGGGTGTGATGCAGTTATGATAGGAAGAGCTGCTTTAGGTAATCCTTGGCTTATTAGAAATACTATTTTATATCTTGAAGGAAAACCTTATACGCTACCTACAACTAATGATAAAATAGATATGTGTATTAAACATTTAAAGATGTTAAGTGACTTAAAAAGTGAGAAGCAGGCAGTACTTGAAATAAGAAGTCATGTGGGATGGTATCTAAAGGGTGTTAAAGGAAGTAATGATATTAAAAATAAAATTTATAAAATGACTAAAATATGTGATATACTACAAGTATTAGAATTGTTTAAGGAGGAACTTTATGAAGAAGAAAAATGTTTATGATAAAATAAAGGAGGAAGAAGAGAAAGTAAAAGAAGAGAGTAAGGTTAAGAAGAGTCCTGATATTAAGGCAATGTTTAGTCAGAGAGTACTTGCTTTTCTAATAGATTTAGTACTTATTAGTATGATAACTTCTCTTATTACAATGTTTGTTCCTGTTAATGATACGGCTACTAAGCTTTATGAAGAACAAAATAGAGTTTTAGAAGATTATGTTGATGGAACTGTTTCTATGGAAGAGTATGTTAATCAAATGGTAGACTTAAGTTATGATATATCTAAACAAACAGTTATTGTTTCTATTGTCACTATTGTTATAAGCCTGCTTTACTATGTTGTTTATCCATGTTATAATAATGGGCAGACTTTTGGTAAGAAGTTAATGAAAATTAAAATTAAGAAAACTAATGATACAGAACTATCTATGAATGATTTACTTATTAGAGGAATGATTAATAATAGTATTTTAGTTAATATTATTAATGTTATTTTAGTACTATTCTTAAGTAAAAATATCTTTTTAAGTGCTAGTAGTCTTGTTAGTAGTATTCAATATATAGTACTTATTATTAGTTTAATAATGATAGCATTTACTAAGAATGCACAAGGATTACACGATAAGGTTGCTAAGACTGAAGTCGTAGTTGCAGATACAGTGAAGGAGGATGTTTTATGCACGAGCGAAAATTAACAGAACAGGAATTAGTTAGAAGAGATAAAGCTCTTAAGTTAAGAGAATTAGGTTATGATCCTTTTGGTAGTAGATATGATAGAAGTGATTATGCTAATGATGTTAAAGAAAAGTATGAAAGTGTAGACCATGATGCTTTTGATAGTATGACTGATACTGTTAAAGTGGCTGGCAGAATTATGTTTATTAGAAAGATGGGAAAAGCTTCATTTTTCTCTATTAAAGATAAGAGTGGTTCTATTCAAGTATATATATCAATTAATGATGTAGGAGAAGATATTTATACGTTATTTAAGTCTGCTGATATTGGGGATATTGTTGGTGTTTATGGTAAGGTTATGAAGACAAGGACAGGAGAAGTTACTATTAAGTGTTTAGAATATACACCTTTAGTTAAGGCTTTAAGACCACTTCCTGAGAAGTTTCATGGACTTACTGATGTTGAAGAAA
Source organism: uncultured Mycoplasmatota bacterium (assembly GCA_946497375.1). The sequence continues at coordinate 23,776 of CAMMKE010000002.1, read as the reverse complement.
GATACAGAAGACGTTATGTTGATTTAATGATGAATGATGAGTCTAGACGTGTTGCTTTTTTAAGACCTAAGATTATTCGTTCTATTCAAAGCTTTTTAGATAATAGAGATTTTGTTGAAGTTGAAACACCTGTTTTATCAACGTTGTTAACCGGTGCTTCAGCTCGGCCATTTGTTACTCATCATAATAGTCAAGACCTTGATATGTACCTTAGAATTGCCTTAGAATTACCTTTAAAGAGACTTTTAGTTGGAGGTATGGAAAAGGTTTATGAAATAGGCCGTGTCTTTAGAAATGAAGGAATGGATACAAGACATAATCCTGAGTTTACAATGATGGAAGTTTATGAAGCATATTCTGATTTAGAGGGTATGATGGATTTAACAGAAAAGATGTTTGTTAATATTGCTGAGAATGTTATTGGTAAGATGGATTATCATTGGAATAATCAAGATATTAACTTAAAAGGACCATGGAAGAGAATTAGTATGGTTGATGCAATTAAAGAAGTAACTGGCATTGACTTTAAAAAAGAAATGAGTGTAGATGAGGCTTTGGAGCTTGCAAAAGAACATAATATTGAAGTTCAAGAACATGAAAAGACCGTAGGACATATCATTAATCTTTTCTTTGAAAAGTATGTAGAGGAAACTTTAATTCAACCAACTTTCTTATATGGACACCCAGTAGAGATTTCTCCACTTACTAAGAAAAATAAAGATGATCCTAGATTTGTGGATAGATTTGAATTATTTATTGCAGGTAGAGAAATGGCTAATGCTTATACTGAGTTAAATGATCCAGATGATCAGTTAGATAGATTTGTTGAACAACTAAAAGAAAAAGATTTAGGTAATCAAGAGGCAAATGATATAGATATGGACTTTATTGAAGCCTTAGAATATGGTATGCCTCCTGCTGGTGGTATTGGTTATGGAATAGATAGACTTGTAATGTTCTTTACTGAACAAGAGAGTATTCGTGATGTTATATTATTCCCAACAATGAAACCTATAGAGAAGTAGTAATTAATATTAAATAATAAAAAAATCTCTGCCACTACGTATGATGTACTAAGCCTCATACTAACGTCCTAAACGAATAGCAGTACGAGTTTTATAAAAGAAGTAAATATAATTATTAATAGATATTTCTTCTTTCTAAAAGTTATTATATTATAGTATATCTTGTATGCCAATTTGTTAAATCGTTAAGATAAGAGTTAAATATTCTTATCTTTTTTCATATCTTATTTTGAGGTGATTAAGATTAAACCTATTATTGGTATTGTAGGAAGGTTATATAGTGGAGAATCTAATATTATTTGTGTAGAAGAAGTTAGACTTGCTGTTGCTAAGTTTGGAGGTATTCCTTTATTAATATTACCTGTTGGTAAGGATTACTTGTCTTGTAAAAATCTTTATAGTGAAGAAGTGCTTAAAGATTTAGAGAGGGTTCTAAAAAACTGTGATGGGTTTATATTACCTGGAGGAGATACTTGGTATCAGTTGGATGAAATAGTAATTGATTATGCAATTAGGTGTGATAAACCATTATTTGCTATATGTTTAGGGATGCAAGCTTTAAGTAAAGTATTAAGTGGTGACGAGAGAATAGGTTATGATAATACTATTAAAAATAATACCTCTATCAATCATTTAGAATCTAATAAGACTTATGTTCATTCAGTTATTATCGATAAGAATAGTAAACTTTATTCTATTATAGGTGAGAAAGAGATATGGGTTAATTCTAGACATAGTTATCATGTCCCAGAATTTGATAATACTTTGGTCTGTGCTAGGAGTCGTGATGGACTTATAGAGGGTGTGGAACTTAAAGATAAAAACTTTATATTAGGTGTACAGTGGCATCCTGAATCTAATTTAGATGATGAATATTCTAAGAGATTATTTAAAGCCTTTTTTGATAAATTATAAAATTCACAAAAGTTTCACAAAAAAAGTCGTCAAAAGCTTGTAAACTAAAGGAATTCTTCGTATAATTATAGTTGGAAGGAGAGAAAGATATGAAAAAGCATAATACACTTAAAGTTGTTATTATAACATTACTTTTATTTGCTTTATTAACATGGATTTTACCTTGTGCAACTTATCAAACTGAGTATACAGAACTTGGTAGATATCAAGTTGGTTTATTTGATATTTTATCATATCAATCAACTGTATTTGGTTACTTTGGTTATGTTGCTCTATTTGTATTAGTTGTTGGTGGTTTCTATGGTGTTTTATATAAAACTGGAGCATATAGAAGAATGCTAGATAGTCTAGTTAAGAAGTTTAAAGGTAAAGAAGTAATATGCCTTGTTGTTATTATGGCTTTATTTGCATTTTTAACTTCATTTGCAGGACTACAATTAGCATTGTTAATGTTATTCCCATTTGTTATTTCATTAGTACTTATGATGGGATACAATAAGCTTGCTGCAACTGCAGTAACTGCAGGTAGTGTTGCTGTAGGTTTAATGGGAACAACATTTTCTTATAATACAACTCAAGTATTACAACAATACTTATCAGTAGAACTTACAGATTTAATCTGGGCTAAAATTGTTCTTTTAGTATTAGGTGTAGTAATGCTAGCTTTATTTACATTAAAATTTGGTAAGAAAGCTAGTACTAAAAATTGCGATGATAAAGAAGAATTTATCCCAGAGGAAGTTAAGGCTGAGAAAGCTAAAGACAAAGATAAAGGTAAAAAACATAAAGTTAGAGTATGGCCATTAGTTTTAATCTTAGATTTAATGCTAATAGTTACAATTTTAGGTTTTATTCCTTGGAATAGTGCTTTCGGTATAACTTTATTTGATGATGTAACTACTGCTATTACAGAGTTTGAATTATTTGGTTTCCCTATCTTTGGTAAGATTTTAGGGGCAATCAGTGCTTTTGGATATTGGACTTTAGTAGAGTTAGTAACTCTAATGTTACTTGCTATCATTATCCTTAAATTTGTTTATAAAATTAAATGGGATGATGTATTTGATGGATTTGGTAAAGGTGTTAAAAAAGCATTAGTACCTGCTTTAATTGTAATACTAATCTATACATGTTTAGTACTTACTACTTATGATCCATATCAATTAGTTATCTATAAATTTATTTTAGGATTAACTAAAGGATTTAATATCTTTACTACTGGTTTAGTTGTAGTTATTTCTAGTATCTTTAATGGCGATCCACTTTATGCATTCTATAGTGTATTACCATACTTTGTAAGTGTTGTTACTGATACTAATAATTATCAACTTATTGCTGTAATATTCCAGAGCTTATATGGTATTGTTACTTTAGTAGCACCTACTAGTATTCCACTTATGTTAACTCTTGCTTATACTAATACTTCTTATAAAGATTGGTTTAAGTATATTTGGAAATTATTAGTAGCTTTACTTGTATTAGCATTTATAGTATTTACAGTATTATTACTAGTAATTTAGTAATTATTGACCCTTAGGGGTCTTTTTTTTGTCATTTTTTTGGGGCTTCTATTTCTTGATTAAAGTAAGTAAAAATCTTTACAATAATATTGATTGGAGGAATTTTATGTTTTCAAGATTTAGTGAAGAAGCACAGAAAGCTTTGATACTTGCAAAAAAAGAGATGAATAATTTAAGACATCCTTATGTTGGAAGTGAGCATTTATTTCTTTCGGTACTTTCAATGAAGGATTTAGAGATAGTATCAGTATTAGCATCTTACAACATAACTTATGAAGTGTTTAAGAGTGAACTTATAAGAATAGTTGGAGTTGGTAAGAATGCAAATCAATGGTTTTTATATACTCCTTTGTTAAAGAGAGTAATAGAGACGGCGATACTAAATAGTAAAGAAAAAGGTGAAGTAGAAGTAAGTGTTAATGAGTTGTTGCTCGCAATACTTGAAGAAGGAGAAGGAGTAGCGATTAGGCTTTTGATTGGTCTTAATATAGATGTGGATGAGATATATAATTCTATATCAAAAGATTCTAAAGTTAGTAATAAAGCGATACATAAGAAGTTACTTGTAGAGGACTTTTCTGTTAATCTTAATAAAAAAGTAGTTGGTAATGAAGTTGACCCTGTTATAGGAAGAGATGATGAGATTAAAAGTTTAATAGAAATATTATGCCGAAGAGGTAAGAATAATCCTTTACTAATTGGTGAAGCAGGAGTAGGGAAGACGGCTATTGTTGAAGAGCTTGCCAGAAGAATAGTAGAAGGTAATGTTCCTAAACCTCTTAAAGGGAAAACTATTCTTTCTCTTCCTATGGCTAATTTAGTAGCAGGGACAAAATATCGAGGGGAGTTTGAAGAGAGAGTTTCTAAGATATTAAAAGAACTTGAAGAAAATGATGATATTATTGTCTTTATTGATGAAGTACATACGATAGTAGGGGCAGGTGGGGCGGAAGGAGCGATAGATGCTTCTAACATTATTAAACCTGCTTTAGCAAGAGGAAAGATACAATTAATTGGAGCGACTACTACTTATGAATATCATAACTTTATAGAAAAAGATAAAGCCTTGAATAGAAGGTTTCAAATTATTATGATAGAAGAGCCTACTAAAGATAAGACTAAAGAAATATTAAAAAAACTAAAGCCTTTGTATGAAGCATATCACTTTGTTAGTATTAGTGATGATATTATAGATTTAATAGTAGAGCTTTCTAGTACTTATATATATGAGTATTATCAGCCTGATAAATCTATAGATATCTTAGATGAAGTTTGTACTAAGGCATCTCTATTAGAAAGTAAGAATGACACGGAACTTTTAAAAATCAATACAAAGCTTCAAGAAGTTATAAGTAATAAGAAGAAAGCGATTATTAAACAAGACTTTGATCTAGCTTCTACTTATAAAGAGAAAGAAAAAGAACTACTTACTAAGAAGAATGACTTGGAACTTAATTTAATGACTAAGAGAAAGCCTAAAAAGATAACTAAAGAGATGGTTGCAGATGTTATATATTTAAAGACTAAGATACCTGTTTATGAGATTAATAAGAGTAGTAGAAAGATTATAAATGACTTAGATAAAAACTTAAAGAAGGCAGTTTTAGGACAAGATGAGATTATTACTGATTTATGTAATAGGGTTAAGAAGGTTAGACTTGGTTTTCAAGAAAAACCACATATAGAATCTTTTTTATTCTGTGGAAGAACTGGTGTTGGTAAGACTTTATTAGTTAAAGAGTTTGCAAAACTTCTATATGGGGAATCTAACTTTATTAGACTTGATATGAGTGAATATAAAGAGGCTCATACGGTTAGTAAGATTATTGGTTCTCCTCCAGGTTATGTCGGTTTTGATAATCATTTAACTATTCTTGATACGATTAGAATGCATCCTCATTCTGTGGTATTACTTGATGAGATAGAGAAGGCTTCTAGTGAAGTTATGAAACTGTTTTTACAAGTACTTGATGAAGGAGCTTTGACTGACTCTCGAGGTAGAAAGGTTAGATTTGATAATGTGTTTTTGTTTATGACTACTAATTTAGGGTATTCTAATGACTCTATAGGTTTTACAGAGAGTAAGAACAATGTCGATATAGAAGAGTTTTTAGGTGTGGAATTTGTTAATCGAATAGGTAAGATTTATTACTTTAATGATATAAGTAGTGATGTTATTCACAAAATTGTGGAAAAAAGATTAAATGTCTTAATAGAAGGATTTAAAAAGAAAGATTTAAAGATAAAGATATCCCCAACAATTGTGGATAAAGTTATAGAGGAAAGTAATTATGAAAAGTTTGGAGCGAGAAGAGTTGATAAAGTTATAGATGAAGTGGTTACTACTATTATTGTTGATGCTTGGTATAATGGTAAGAAAGAGATAACAGTCTGACTAATTTAACACGTTAGTAGCGACTAATTTAACACGACTATACTGGCTAATTTAACATTCTGGTATTGACTTTTGTAATATTTGAATGTATTATTAAGGTGAAAGGCAGTGATATTTATGTATTCTAGGGAAGCGAAAGAGATTATTGAAAATATTAGTAAAACTTTTAAAGTTTTGTTAGTTACGGGACCTAGACAAGTTGGTAAAACAACACTTTTACTTAGTCTAAAGCCTGATAATATGGAATATATAACTTTGGATGATGAAGTTTTACGTGAACAAGCGAAGAGTGATCCTAAATTATTTTTAGAAGAACATCCTGCTCCTTTACTTATTGATGAAGTGCAATATGCGCCTAATTTGTTTTCTTATATAAAAATAAATGTTGATAAAGAAAATAAAAAAGGTATGTACTGGTTAACAGGTTCGCAACAATTTCATTTGATGAAAAATGTTAGTGAGTCATTAGCAGGACGTGTTGGAATTGTTAATTTAAATAGTTTTATGTATTCGGAGATAGTTAAAAATGAAAAGAAAGAGTTATTTGATCCTGCTAAATTAAATGAGTATAAAACAATGCCTAAGATAGATGTTAATAAATTATATGAGATAATATTTAAGGGCGGTATGCCTACACTTTATATGGAAAAAGATTTATCTCGTGATATTTATTTTAGTAGTTATCTTGAAACTTATATATCTCGTGATGTTAAAGAATTAACAAAGGTAGGAGATGAGCTTAGTTTTAGAAAATTTATGGTGAGTGTTGCATCTAGGACTGGTGAACAACTTAATTATACTGCTCTTGCTAATGATGCTTTGATAAGTGTTCCGACAGCGATTAGATGGATGAGTATTTTAGTTACATCAGGACTTGTTTATTTGCTTGAGCCTTATATGAATAGTGAACTAAAAAGATTAACTCATATGCCTAAAATTTTATTTATGGATACAGGCCTTGCTGCTTATTTAGCAGGATATACTAGTGCAAGAGAGTTACAACTTGGTTCTAGTTCAGGACATTATTTAGAAACATTTATTGTTAGTGAGATAATTAAAGCATATAATGCTAGAGGAATTACTCCTAATCTTTATTATTATCGTGATAAAGAGAAAAACGAAATAGACTTAATATTCTATAAGAATAATAAGTTATATCCTTTAGAGATAAAAAAGACTGCTATTCCTAAAAAAGAAATGATTAAGAACTTTAGTAAGTTAGAGAAAACTAAAAAAGAAATAGGTACTGGGGGAATAATATGTTTATATGATACTTTGACTAAGTTAGATGAAAATAATTATATTATTCCTATATCTAATGTTATTAATTATAGTGAGCCTCAAGATTAAACTCTTGAGGCTTATTTGGTTGAGTATAGAATAAAGTGTACAATAAAGTAGATTATAAAGTGGACTATAAACTATACAATAAACTATATAATAAAGTAGATATATATAATGTAATAATATTATAAAAAATGATATATTTAGACTTATTTGTTATAGAAAAAGATATGATAATAAGATATAATATGGGTAAGTAAATGCAAAGGAGGTGTTATTATTTTAGACACTAATTTTAATCAGATAATTGAAATGATTGAAAAGAGAAAAAATAATGCATATAGAAAAGTAAATGAAGAAATGATTTTACTATATTTAGAAGTTGGCAAGTTTTTGTACGAATTAAAACAAAATAGTGCTTATGGTGATAAAATTACTACAAAAACTGCCGAATTTATGAAGAATAATTATCCTAATATACGAGGATTTACTAAACGAAATATAGAGCGAATGGTTCAATTTTATAGTACGTATAAAGATGATGAGATTGCGACACCACTGGTGACGCAATTGTCATGGACAAATAATTTGCTTATTTTAAGTGGTTCTAAAACGAAAGAAGAAAGGCATTTTTATCTACAATTATCTATAAAGAATAATTATTCTAAACGTGAATTAGATAGACAGATTACGTCATCTTATTATGAAAGGTATATGCTTTCTAGTGGAAAACAATTACCAACAGTTACAAAAACTATTGATGAAGAAGATTATCCTAATACAAGAATTTTAGATACCTACAGCTTGGAATTTTTGGATTTACCTAAAGAATTTTCTGAAAAAGATTTAAAAAATGCTATTATTAAAAATTTAAAAGATTTTATTTTAGAAGTAGGGAAAGATTTTACTTTTATTGGAGATGAGTATAGAGTTCAAGTTGGCAACCATGACTTTTTTATAGATTTGTTATTTTATAATAGAGAGTTATCTTGTTTAGTAGCTTTTGAATTGAAATTAGGAGAATTTAAAGCAGAATATTTAGGGAAAATGAACTTATATCTAGAAGCATTAGACAGAGATGTTAAAAAAGAACAAGAAAATCCTAGTGTTGGAGTTATTCTTTGTAGTTCTAAAGATAAAGATGTTGTAGAATACTCACTTAGTAAGAATATGTCTCAAACTTTAATTTCTGAATATAAATTAAAGCTTATTGATAAGAAATTATTAGAAATAAAATTAAAAGAAATGAAATTACTAATAGAAAATAATGAATGATATTTTTTGAGAGGAGATATTTATTATGATTTATGTAAGCAAAGAAAAGGCAGAGTTTTTTGGTAATGATGATAAGTCTGGTTTTCAATATCCTATATTCGATAAAGATTTGGATTTATCTATTATTAAAATAAATGGAAGAAGTCCTAAAACAGGTTATCAAACTAATACTCTATGTAAAGAATTGCTTTACATTATGTCTGGTAATGGCATTTTAGAAGTTAAAGGTAAGGATGAGATAATAGAGTTTAAAACTGGTGATGTAATTCTACTTGATAAAAATGAATGCTATGCTTTTGAAGGTGAGTTTGAAGCCCTTGTGCCTTGTACACCTGCTTGGACTAGTGAACAGCATAAATACGTAGATTAGCATATAAAATTATATTTAGGGAGGCAAAAATGAATTCAAGTTTTTATGAAATAAGTAGTGTTGTTTTAGGACTACGAAGTGAATATCAGAGAATGGAAAGTAAATTACAAGAATTAAGTAAATATGCAAGGATTGATAGTCAATACGATAATTTGCATTTTTCACTTAATAATAGAAATATTAATTATGATTTTACAAGCAAGAATAAAAGTCCTAACAGGATAGTATCAAGTACTTTGTTTGGATCTTATGTAGCAAAGAAAAATGGGAATTTTATTTCTGATAAAGCTTTAGAAATTATTAATAGTGACAAATTTAATGTGGTGGCAAGAGATATTTTAGATGATGAATTTTGTAGTAATATTGAGTTATCTACAATGCGTACAGATTTAGCTTTTAGAAATCAAGTAGTTAAAATAAATATTCATTCTGGAAGTATTCATATTTGTTTAGAAAATATTTTAAAGATGAAAAAACCAATTATTTTGTCTTATTATGCAGATAAAGATGAAATTTATTTTAAAAAAGTAAAAGGTATTTTAACTGAACATGATATTAATAGAGTGTTAGGAGTTTTAGTGACTAAAAGTGCATTTACTAGTTATCATAGAAAATTAATAGATGGTAGTTGTGATAAAAATGTTGATGTAGTAATGAATCGAAGATTAAGTAATAGTTGTAATTTTGATATTGTAGAAGAAAGTGATAAGTATGTTTTACAAAAGAAGAAATCGTTATAGTTTGTAGTGAAAAAATATAATAAATAATAAAGTAAAAATGAGCGAGGTGAAAAAACTGTATGGAAAATTATAAAATAAGAGAAGTAGTATTTGGATTAAGGAATGAATATTTAAGGATTGGGAAAAAAATGCAGGAATTAAATCAATATGCAGAACTTAATACTAAAAGATTTAGGTTTTTAAATGAGGATTTGCGTTTTCAAATTAATAATGGAGATTTAGGTTATTATTACTCATCTAGACGTGATGATTGTTATTTGGTAAACTTATATGGTGATTTAAGAAAAGAAAATAATTCTTATATTTCTGATGATACCTTAGAAATTAATGATATTGATAGTTTTAATGCTTTGGCAACAGATATTTTAAATGATGATTTTAGTAAAAATATTGATTTATCTATAGAGTTTAATAATTGTGATGATAATGCTCAAATGATTAAAATAAATATTAACTCTGGTTATATTCGTATTTGGTTAGACAATATGTCTAAGCTAAAGAAATCGATGAATATGATTTATTGTGCTCCAGGTACGAGGTTTTGCTATCCTAGGGGTGATATAATTTGGATTAATAAACAAAGAAGATTTGTTACAAAAAATGATATAGATGATTTTCTTGATATTCCAGTTCCTAAAGATATGTTATCTAATTATCATAGAAATGTGATAGATAGAAGTGATAATAATAAATATTTAGAATTGCTAATGAGAAAATGGTTTATGGCAAGTGGTAATTTTGAAATAATAGATGATAGTAATAAGGTTGTTCTAAAAAAAGTATATAGCCCTTATGGTATAAAAAGTATATAATAAAATGACTAATTAGAAAGAGGCGATGTTATGAAATTATATAATACTCTTACAAGAAGTGTAGAAGAGTTTGTACCAATAGATAAAAATGAAGTTAAGATGTATACTTGTGGTCCTACTGTTTATCATTATGCTCATATTGGTAATTTAAGGACTTATATAATGGAAGACGTGTTAGAGAAAACTTTAAATATGTTAGGTTATAAAGTTAAACGTTGTATGAATATTACTGATGTGGGACATTTGTCAAGTGATTCTGATAGTGGTGAGGATAAAATGCTTAAAAGTGCTAAAAAAGAGCATAAATCAGTATTAGACATTGCTAAGTTTTACACTGATGAATTTAAAAAAGATACAGAAAAGCTTAATATTAATTGGCCTAGTATTGTTAGTCCTGCAACTAGTAATATAGATTCTTATATAAAGATGATAGAAAAATTACTAGAAGAGGGTTATGCTTATAAAGCTGGTGGTAATGTTTATTTTGACACTTCTAAACTTAGTGATTATTATATTTTAACTAATCATAAAGTAGATGATATGGTAGTGGGAGTACGTGAAGGAGTTGAGTTTGATAGTAATAAGAAAAATCAAGCTGACTTTGTTTTATGGTTTACTAAGTCTAAATTTGATTCTCAAGAATTAAAATGGGATAGCCCTTTTGGAGTAGGTTATCCTGGGTGGCATATAGAGTGTTCTTGTATTGCTATTAAAAATTTAGGAGAATACCTTGATATTCATTGTGGTGGCGTTGATAATATCTTTCCTCATCATACTAATGAGATTGCCCAGAGTGAAGCTTATTTAGGTCATAAATGGTGTAATTATTGGGTACATGGAGAACACTTAAACGATAAAAGTGGTAAGATGAGTAAATCTAGGGGAGATATACTTACTGTTAGTACTTTAGAAGATGCTGGCTTTAATCCTTTAAGTTATCGTTATATGTGTTTAGAGTCTCATTATCGTAAACCGTTACTTTTCACTTATGAGGCTTTAGAACAAGCTGAGAATGCTTATAAGAAACTCAAGAATAGAGTATCTTTACTTAAAGATGAAGGTGAACTTGATGAAACGATAGTTAAGACATATTTAGATAAGTTTAAAGAGGCTTTATCAGATGATATGAATACAGCGATGGGGTTAACGGTACTTTATGAAGTCTTAAAACTTGATACTAATGATAAAACTAAAAAACATCTAATTTTGGAATTTGATAAAGTTCTATGTTTAGATTTGTTAAAAGATGATATAATAGATATTGATGATGAGATAAAAAGTTTAATAGAAAAGAGAAATATTGCTAAAGCTAATAAAGATTATGCTGAAGCGGATAGAATCCGTGATTATATAAAGAGCATTGGCTTTAGATTAATAGATAGTAGAGATGGTACTACTATAGAGAAAATATAGGAGGTTTAAATGTTTTATTATATGTATTTTGGGTATGGACTTGTTATAGTTGCTTTTCTTATAACTCTTGTTGCAGATATTTATTTAAGAACAAGATATAAAAAATATAAAAAAGTCAAAGTTAAAAGTGGTATGACAGGTGCAGAAGTTGCTAGAGAAATATTAAAAAGTAATGGTTTAGAGAATGTTTATGTTGTAGAGACAAGAGGATATTTAACTGACCATTATGATCCAAGAAGTAAAGTAGTTAGACTTTCAACTGATATTTACAATGGAGACTCTATTGCAAGTGTTAGTGTGGCTGCTCATGAATGTGGACATGCTGTTCAAGATAAGGAAGGATATTTCTTTTTGAAATTTAGATCTTTCTTAGTTCCTATTGTTAACTTTAGTTCTAAATTTGGTTATTTAGCAGTTTTAATTGGTCTTATCTTTGGAGCGATGAACCTTGCTTGGGTAGGCATATTTCTTTTAGTGGCAATACTTTTATTTCAACTTATTACATTACCTGTGGAATTTAATGCTTCAAATCGTGGTAAAATGTTTCTTAGTAAACTTAAAATAGTTGATAATAGTGAAAGAAGTATGGCTACTTCTATGTTAATGGCTGCAGCGATGACTTATGTCGCTTCACTTATTTCAACATTATTAGAACTACTTAGACTTGTATTAATAGTTATGGGTAATGATAGAGATTAGACTTTATAGTCTTTTTTCTTTAGGAGTGTGTTTATGGATATTAGATGTGTTAATTCTTTGGTACTTGCTTATCTAGGTGATGCTGTGTATGAAGAATATATTAGAATGTATTTAGTCGAGAAAAATATAAATAAAGTTAATGACTTGCAAAGAGAATCTATTAATTATGTTAGTGCGAAAAGACAGGCATATTTCTTAGATAAGATGCTTGATGTTGCTTTTTTTAATGAAGATGAGATTAGTGTTATAAGGCGAGCTAGAAATGCTAAGAGTCATCCTAATCCTAAAGGATGTAGTGTGATAGAATATAAAAAGGCAACGGCTCTTGAGGCTTTAATTGGATATTTAAAACTTGAGAATAAAGAAAATAGAATTGAAGAAGTTATGAATTATATAGTGGAGGAATTATGTTAGTATATGGAAGAAATGTGGCGGAAAGAATATTTAGGGATGAAAAACTTTTAAAAAAAGTTAGAAAATTGAAAATTGAGGAGAAATATTACTTGGAAATTCAAAATTTACTAGGGGAATTTCCAAAATCTAAGATAAAATTGGCTCGAAAATCGGAAATTGATAATTTGACCAAAGATAATCATCAAGGTATAATCATCGATATGGAGGACTACCAGTATACTCCTTTAAATAAAATACTAGAAAAAGAATATGATAAAGTTCTTATTTTAGATCATATTCTTGATCCTCATAACTTTGGGGCCATTATTAGAACAGCAGTGGCTGCAGGTTTTAATGCTATTATCATTCCTAATGATAGACAAGTACTTGTTAATTCTACTGTTGTTAAGACTAGTGTGGGGGCAGTATTTGATATTGATATAGTCTTAGTTACTAATATTAATAATACTATTAAAACCCTTAAAGATAATGGTTTTTGGATATATGGTACAGTTATGAATGGGGAAGACTATAGAGATGTTAATTATGATGGTAAGACTTGTCTTGTCATTGGTAATGAAGAGAAAGGTATGAGTAAATTAGTTAAAGAGTCTTGTGACTTTCTAATTACTATTCCTATTAGTTCTAAAATAGATAGTTTAAATGCATCTGTGGCAGCGGGTATATTGATATATGAGGTAGTCCGAAGTAGAAAGTAGGAGTTATGAAATACAATGATTATGAACTATTAGATTTAATTTATGATAATGATGAAGTAGCTTATGATATTATGCTTAATAAGTATAAACCTATTATCGATAATAAAGCTTTAGAGTATTATAACTACTTAAAAGATAATAAGTGTACAGGGTTTACTTTGGAGGATTTTTATGAAGAGGGTATTATTGCTTTTAATAATGCTGTTAGAAACTATGATCCTAATAAAGGGAGCTTGTTCTATTCTTATCTATTAGTATGTTTATCATCTGGGTTTAATCTCTTGTATAGAAATATACTTAAATTAAAGAATAGACCTCTTTTAAAATATAAAGAGTTAGACTTTGAAGTTAGAGACTCTAGGGCAGTGGATCCATATGATGATATAGATAATTTAGATATATATAATAAATTAGATAACTATTTAGATAGTTTAAGTCAATTAGATTCTGCTATTATTACTTTAAGAATAAATAACTTTAAATATTCGGAAATATCTAATCTTTTAGATGTTAGTTCTTCTCATATTAGTAGAGTTGTTAAAGCGATGAGGGAAAAACTTAAATTTAGTTGTTGACAAACTCTTCCTTCTTTTGATATTATTTTTCTAATCTTTGGAAGAGGTAGTGGTGTTATGAGAGGTTTTTTAGATATATTTAATGATTAATAAAAATGGCTTTTTTGGTAAGTCATTTTTTTGTAAATTATTTTAGAGAGGAGTGGTATGTTGATAACTATTGAGGATGTACTTGCTAAAGTAAGAGAAAATAATATAGGAGGAGAAGAAGTTATTAGACGAGCCTACTTGCTAGCTTCTAAGCTTCATGAAGGGCAGTTTAGACAGAGTGGAGAGCCTTATATAACTCATCCTTTACATGTCGCTTATATTCTTGCTTGTACTTATAACGATGTAGAAACAATAATAGCAGGACTTTTACATGATACTATTGAAGATACTGATATTACTTTAAGTGAAATAGAGGCTATGTTTGGAAGTAGTGTTGCAAGGCTTGTTGATGGTGTTAGTAAATTAAAGGGTCTTAACTTTTCTAGTAAGAGTGAAAAAGTAGAAGCTAATACGGCAAAGATATTAAGAGCTGTTAATGAAGATATTAGGGATGTTTCTATTAAATGTGCTGATAGATTACATAATATGGAAACAATTGGATTTAAGAGTGAGTTTAAACAAAAAGAAAATGCTCTTGAGACGATAGATTTGTATGTTCCTTTAGCATATCGTATTGGTACGTACGAGGTAAAGAAACGATTAGAAGATTTATCTTTTAAAGTTTTAAATCCTTTAGAATATGAGGATACTTCAAGAAAAATAAATGATTATTTAAATGAAAATAAAACAACTTTAGATTATGTTGTTTATAATACAGAAAAAGTTTTAAGGGCTAATGGAATTAATTGTGTTATTAAGTTAAGAATAAAAGAAGTTTATAGTACTTATAAAAAGTTACTTAAATTAAATAAAAGGCAAATAAAAGTTAGTAGTCAAGAAACTAATATTGTTACTATAGATGCGATACATGATTTGTTTGCACTTAAGATTGTTACTGATGATTATTTGGATTGTTATAAAGCTTTAGGTGTTATACATAAAGAGTATGATATTGATTCAACAAGATTTAAAGAATTTATTGCTGTACCTAAAACTAATTTATATCAGTCACTACATACTGTATTTTGTGTTAATGATTGTTTAGTACAAGCGCAGATTAGAACTAAAGAGATGGATATGGTTGATACTTATGGACTTCCTTATTATATATATTCTAAGAATAGGCCATTTTGTGATGTACAAGATGAGATAAGAGAGAAGTTACAGTTTTGTAAAGATCTTAACTTTCTTAGTGAATATTTTGAAAGAAATGATTTGTATGTAGAGAAAGTTAAAAAAGAGTTATTTGCTAAAGAAAATGTTTATGTTAGGACTAAGAATAATAAGACTATTGAATTACCTTTAGGTTCTACTCCTATAGATTTAGCATTTCTAGAAGGTGATAATACTGGTTATAATTTAGGAAGAGTTATTGTTAATGGAATAGAAGTACCACTTGATTATCAATTAAAAAATAATGATAGAGTCTCTTTTATAATGGGAGGTAGTCCTGAAGATTATTGGTTAGATTCTGCTAAAACGACAAGAGCGAAAGAGAAGATACTTAAATATAAACGGACTTGTAATTACTCTTAAAATGCTATAAAATGATAGTATAAGAATAGAAAGCAGTGATGCCTATGGGAGAAATAGTCAGGATGCCTTTTGAAGAGACATTAGATGAGTATACTAAAACTTATCATGATAATGATGAGTATACACGTCTTTTTTATGTAATGGATTCTACGATGAAGTATATTCATGGTAAAGGGTATTATGTTATTAACTTTAATCCTAAAAATATAGTAGTAGGGGTCACTAATGATAATAGAGATTTTGTTAATTTTAAGAGTTTAGATGTGATGGATGATGATATTACTAATAAAATAAATAATAATATATATAATTTAGCTTTCTTGGAGATAGGTCTTTTATCAGAGACTTTGGAGCATTTAAGACCTGACTTTTTAAAACAGAACTTTTCACAGTTTAAGATATTTATACCAGAGAACTTAGTTAATTATTATCAGATGGTAGCAGTTAATGGTGGTCATACTTATTTGTGTGATTATTTAGAGATTAAAAATAAACAGGAGATTACGAAACTTAATAAGGCTCTTTTAGAAGAAGGAGGAGCTGGTAAGGGTAGAAGTTATGTTAAGAGTACTGGTCATTATGGTAATGATGATGATGATATTGTTCCTATGAAATTGCCTAATGAAGATAATAAAGATAATATAGCAGCTTTTGTTACTAATTATGCTTTAGCTTTCGTTGTAATTGCTAGTAGTTTATTAATACCTATTATTGCTTTCTTATTAGGTTCTAAATAATAGTATAGATTAAATAAAGGTCTATACTTTTATTATTTTCTTTTTATAGAAAATTTGTTTGACTAATTAGTATACTTATGGTATATTTTGGTAGTAGAAAAATGTATTATTTTGTATTATAATATATAACGTTTTAAGGAAGTGGTATTTGTGGATAAAATAATAGTTAAAGGTGCTAGAGAAAATAATTTAAAGAATGTTTCGATAGAATTACCTAAAAATAAATTAATTGTAATGACTGGTGTTAGTGGTAGTGGTAAATCTTCTCTTGCTTTTGATACGATATATGCTGAAGGACAAAGAAGATATGTAGAGAGTTTATCTGCTTATGCTAGACAGTTTTTAGGGGGAACAGAAAAGCCTGATGTTGACTCTATAGAAGGTCTTAGCCCTGCTATTAGTATAGATCAAAAGACTACTAGTAAGAATCCTCGTAGTACTGTTGGTACTGTTACTGAAATATATGATTACTTACGTCTTTTATTTGCAAGAGTTGGGGTTCCATATTGTCCTAATCATAATATTCCTATAACTAGTCAAAGTATTGAAGAGATGACTAATAAAATATTAGAACGTGAAGAAGGAACTAAACTTGTTATTATGGCTCCTGTTGTTCATGGAGAGAAAGGTACTCATAAAGATTTACTTGATGACTTAAGAAAACAAGGTTTTGTTAGAGTTAGAGTAAATGGAGAGATGCATGATTTAACAGAAGAGATTACTTTAGAGAAGAATAAGAAGTCTAATATTGAAGTAATTGTAGATAGAATTATTTTAAAAGATGGTATTAGAAGTAGACTTTTTGAATCTTTGGAAGTTGCAACAAAACTTAGTAAGGGTAAAGTAGTAGTTGATTTTCTTGGAAGTGGAGAAGTTGTTTATTCAGAAGACTTTGCATGTCCTTATTGTGATTTTTCATTACCTGAACTTGAACCTCGTCTATTTAGTTTTAATGCACCTTATGGGGCATGTCCTGAGTGTAAGGGACTTGGTATTAAATTAAAAATAGATCCTGATTTAGTTATTCCTGATAAGAATAAATCTTTAAAAGATGGAGCGATTGTTACTCTTGGGGATGATACTGATAATATCTATTTTAAGAAATTAGAATGTTTGTGTAAGCATTATAAAATAAGTCTTACTAAACCTTTTAAGAAACTAACGGAAAGAGAGAAAGACTTAATTTTATATGGAAGTGATGAATTAATTAATTTTCATTTTACTTCAAAAAGTGGTAATGTTACTAACCAGACTGATTATTATGAAGGAATAATTAATAATCTTGAGAGACGTTATATGGAAACATCTAGTAGTTGGATTAGAGAATGGTTAGAGAAGTTTATGATAGAGCCTACTTGTGAAGTGTGTAATGGGGCAAGACTTGCAGATGAAGTCTTATCTGTTAAAGTAGGGGATAAAAATATTTATGAAGTAACCCTAATGAGTATTAAAGAACTTATTACTTTCTTTGATAAATTAGAACTTAGTGAAGAGAAGATGCAGATTGCAGATCTTATCCTTAAGGAGATTAAGTCACGATTATCATTCTTAAAGAATGTTGGTCTTGAATATTTAACTCTTGCAAGAAGTGCTGGAACTTTATCAGGTGGAGAGGCACAACGTATTAGACTAGCAACACAGATTGGTTCTCGTTTAACAGGGGTACTTTATGTTCTTGATGAACCTAGTATTGGACTTCATCAAAGAGATAATGATAGACTTATTAATTCTTTACTTGAGATGAGAGATTTAGGTAATACTTTAATAGTTGTAGAACATGATACTGATACAATGCTTGCTGCTGATTACCTTGTTGATGTTGGCCCAGAAGCAGGAGATAGAGGTGGAAAGATTGTAGCAGCAGGAACACCAGAAGAAGTAATGAAGTGTGATGAGAGTATTACAGGGCGTTATTTAAGTGGAAAAGAATGTATTGATGTTCCTAAAATAAGAAGAAAAGGCACTGGTAAGTTTATAACTATTAAAGGTGCTAAGGAGAATAATTTAAAAAATATAGATGTTAAAATTCCTCTTGGAACATTCACCCTAGTAACTGGTGTTAGTGGTAGTGGTAAGAGTAGTTTAATTAATGAGATTCTTGTTAAAGCGGCTTCTAGTACTTTATATAAATCCAAAGTTAAGCCTGGTAAACATGATAAAATATTAGGACTTAATAATATTGATAAACTTGTTGATATATCACAGTCACCTATTGGAAGAACTCCTAGAAGTAACCCTGCAACATATACAGGGGTATTTGATGATATTAGAGAGCTTTTTACTAATACTAAAGAAGCGAAGATGTATGGCTTTGAGAAGAATAGATTTTCCTTTAATGTAAAAGGTGGTAGATGTGAAGCTTGTAGAGGAGATGGAGTTAAGAAAATAGAGATGCATTTCTTACCAGATGTTTATGTTCCTTGTGAAGTTTGTCATGGTACAAGGTATAATAGAGAGACTTTAAACATTTACTATAAAGAGAAGAACATTGCTGATGTCTTAGATATGCGAGTTAGTGAGGCCTTAGAATTCTTTAGTAATGTTCCTAAGATTAAAAATAAGCTTCAAGTATTAGAAGATGTAGGACTAGGATACATTAAATTAGGACAAAGTGCCCCAACACTAAGTGGAGGGGAAGCTGAAAGAGTTAAGCTTGCTAAAGAGTTACAGAAAAAGCCAACTGGTAAAACTTTGTATGTTCTAGATGAACCAACAACAGGACTACATTCCGCAGATATTAAGAAGTTACTTGCAATTTTGCAGAAAATAGTCGATAATAAAGATACAGTACTTGTTATAGAGCATAATCTAGATGTTATTAAATGTGCTGATTATATTATTGATTTAGGTCCAGAAGGAGGAGATGGAGGAGGTAGTGTAGTTGCTACTGGTACTCCAGAAGAGATTAGTAAAGTTAAAGAATCTTATACAGGATGGTTCTTAAAGAAAATGTTATAAATTATAGGAGGAGACTATGAAGATAATTGTAACGACAAAAGAGAAAATCAGATTAAATAGATTTTTAGAATGGCTTTTGTATTTTGCAAGTTACTCTATAGTCTTCTTTTTAGTTTCAAGATTTTTTAAAACATTTTATATTGACCCGCATCATCCTCTTCTTTTTTCAATATTAGCTTCATTTATAATATATATTTTAAATCAGACTGTTAAACCCTTGTTAGTTAGATTTACAATACCAGTGACGGCTCTTACTTTTGGTCTTTTCTATCCATTTATCAATTTATTTATTCTTAAACTTACAGACTGGATTTTAGGTAAATATTTTAATCTTTTGGATATATGGGTTGCTCTTGCTATATCAATATTAATTTCTGTGGCAAATGTTTTAATAGAAGAGTTTGTCATTAAACCAATTATTAGAAAGGTTAGACATCATGGATAGGGTGCTTCTAGATTTAGGCTTTATAAAAATATATTATTACTCTATTTTTATTCTTTTAGGAGTTATAGCAGGAGGAGTCCTTGTCTTTTTTGAGCTTAGAAAAGAAAAGGTTAATAAAGATGAACTATTTGATATGTTTTTCTATACTATTATCTTTGCTTTTATAGGGGCAAGGGTTTATTATGTTTTATTTAATCTTTCATATTACTTATCTAATCCTATAGAGATACTTTATATATGGCATGGTGGTCTTGCTATTCATGGGGGCATACTTGGTGGACTTTTATATCTTTGGTATTATAGTAGAAAACATAAATTAAATCTTTTAAAACTTTTGGATATACTAGTAGTAGGTCTTATTATAGGACAAGCGATAGGTAGATGGGGTAACTTCTTTAATAGTGAAGCTTATGGATATGTTACATCTTATGGCTATTTAAAGAGCTTATATATACCAGAATTTATTATTAGAGGTATGTATATTAATGGAGATTACTATATGCCAACATTTTTCTTTGAGTCATGTTGGAATGTAATTGGTTTTATAATTCTTTTATCGATTAGAAGATTTTATAAAAACTTAAAGACAGGACAGTTGATGGGATTTTATATGATGTGGTATTCATTCATTAGATTTATAATAGAAGGAATGAGACTAGATAGTTTAATGTTAGGTCCTATTAGAGTGGCTCAGCTTGTATCGGTTGTCTTGTTTATCGTAGGAGTTTACTTTGTTTTCTTACGAAGAAATAAGAAGCTATATAGAGAGGATGTGCTTTATGAGTAATAAATATAAAGTAGTTATAATAGGTTGTGGTGTGGCAGGAATGACTGCAGCTTTATACTTAAATAGAGCAGGTATTGATTGTATTATTTTAGAGAAGTCTATGCCGGGAGGACAGATAGTTGATAATGGAAATATTATGAACTTTCCTTCGTATGAATCTATCAGTGGAAGTGATTTGGCTTTAAAGATGTTAAAACAGATTACTGATTTAGGTGTTCCAGTTAAATATGAAGAAGTTAAGGATATCAAGATAGATAAAGAGAAAAAGGTTATTACTAGTAAGGGTGAGTATATCTGTGATTATGTAATACTTGCAACTGGTCGTAAACCTAAACTACTTGGAGTTAAAGGTGAAGATGAGCTTAGGACTAAAGGAATAAGTTATTGTGCTGTATGTGATGGGGCTTTATATAAAAATAAAGATGTAGTTGTTGTGGGTGCAAGTGATGCAGCTTTTGAAGGAGCGATATACTTAAGTAAGTTAGCATCAACTGTTACGGTTTTATATCGTAATCATTTTAGAGCGAAAGCTTATTTACAAGATATGATTAAGAAAATTGATAATATTTCTTTTGTAAAAGGAGAAGTAGAAAGTTTTAGTAAAGATGATAGAATTACTATTAAGACAAAGAATAGTGATGATATAATTACTGATGGAGTGTTTATATATATAGGACAGATTCCTAATGCTAGTTTTGTATCTGATTTAGGTATTTTAGATGATAAAGGCTATATTAAGACAGATGATAATTTAATGACTTCTATTGATGGAATTTATGCAGTGGGTGATGCCTTAAATAAGTATGATTACCAAATAGTTATCGCAATGGGTGAGGCTGCTCGTGTTGCTTTAGAGATTTCAAGGAGATGAGTAATAAATGAATAATAAAAAGATCGTAGTTTTTGGAGGAGGAACAGGGCTTTCTTATTTACTTAAAGGACTTAAAGACTTTCCTTTAGATATAACAGCAGTTATAACTGTTTCAGATGATGGAAGAAGTACTGGTAAATTAAGAGAAGAGTTTCATGCTCCTGCTGTTGGGGATATTAGAAAAGTACTTAGTAGTTTGTCTTCTACAAGTGATAATATTAAAAATATGTTAGAGTATCGCTTTGATACTACAAGTGATTTAGATGGACATGCTTTAGGTAATTTAATACTTATATCTCTTTTAAATATTACTGGCAGTTTAAAAGAATCTATTAATGAACTTTGTACACTTTTAGATATTAAAAATAAAGTGTTACCATTAACAGAAGATGCTAATGTAACACTTATGGCAGAGATGACTGATGGTAGTGTTATAGAAGGGGAAGCTTCTATTACTAAGAGTGATAAAAAAGTAAAGAGACTTTTTTATAAAGAACAACCTGAAGTATTAGATGAAGTAAAGGTTGCTATTAAAGAGGCTGACTTAATCATTTTTAGTATGGGAAGTCTTTATACTAGTATATTTCCTCATATTATTAGTGATGATATAAGAGAAGCTTTAGATGAGGTTAAGACTCCTATTATGTATCTATGCAATATAGTAACACAGCCAGGAGAGACTGATGACTTTACTGTAAGTGATCATGTTAAACTTATTAATAGTTATTTAGGTAAACATAAGCTTGATGTAGTTATAGCATCAAATTCTAAAATAAGTGATGCGATGGCTTTGAGGTATGCTAATGAAGAACAGAAAGATCCTGTTAAGATAGATTATCCTGTTTTATCTAAATTAGATACAGAATTTATTGAAGCTGATCTTTTAACTGTTGCTGATAATACTTTGAAACATCATAGTCAGAAACTTAGTGCTTTAATATTCTCATACTTGATGAGGTAAGGGGGAGTCTTATGTCTTTTACAGGTACTGTTAAAAATGAAATAACAACATTAAAATTAACTGAAACTGCTAAAATAGCTTTAATTTCAGGTTTTTTTCGTAATAATTACCAAATAATAAAAGATTCTATTGCAATTAGTAGTGAAAATGATAGTGTTATAAATTATTTAAAAGATTTGCTTGATAGTTATGAAGAGATATCTTATGAAGAAGAACTTTTAGATAATAATAATTTTAGTAAAAATAAGCTTAAAGCTTTAGTTATTACTAAAGGAGATATTTTTATTAGAGAAAATTTTTGTATTGATAGTGAAGTTGTTCCTAGTTATTTAGTAGAGTTAGATGATGAAGTTAGAGGTTATTTAAGAGGTGTTTTTTTAAGTAGTGGGAGTATTAATGACCCTAAGACTAGTAGATATCATTTAGAGTTTTTAATCGAGAAAAGTGTGGAAGCAGTTTTTGTTCAGAAACTCCTTAATACTTATTCATTAAATGCTAAACTATTAAGTCGTGATAAAGGATTTATGTTATATATTAAAGAAGCTGATAAGATAAGTGATTTTTTAAAGATAATTGGTTGTAGTAAAGCGGTACTATATTATGAAGAGATAAGAGTTTATAGAGATGCTAAAAATAAGACTAATCGTCTTAATAATTGTGAACAAGCTAATATGGATAGAGTAATAGATTCTGCTATGGAACAATTAAAATATATTAAAATACTTGAAGATAATATGGCTATAGAATTACTTGATGATAAGACTAAAGAAGCTTTAGAATATCGTAAAAAATACCAAGAAGCTTCTCTTAAAGAACTTAGTGAGATTATTAGTTTAGAAACTGGTAAAAAGATTACTAAGTCAGGGCTTAACCATAGATTTAGAAAGATTAAAGAGTTAGCACTTAAATTTTTAAATAATTAAATCTAATGTAAAAAAATTATTTAACCATTTTAGATGAGTTTCTTTTATATATTTCTGTGGTATCTTTTTGTTTTAAATTGTTGTTGTGTAGAAGCATTGCCATTCTATTTTCTAATTTTTTCAATCTAATCACCAGTTTTATTGTAAGTATGAATAGTTATACTTAAACATAATCGGACTTTATGTGCTAAAAAGTAAAAAAGTTGTAATTTTGAAAATTTAAATATTTTTAGACATAGATATTTTATTTTCCTCTGGGGAATTTTTAAATTTGCTTCTAAAAATACTTTGAATTTTGAAAAATCGTAATTTTTCAAAGTTTTTCTTTTCTGT
>CAMMKE010000001.1 GCA_946497375.1 uncultured Mycoplasmatota bacterium | reverse complement strand
CAATTTATACCAAATTTTTCTTCATAAAATTTAGTATAAATTGCTAAACATTATAACACAAAATCATAAAAAAAACAATTTATACAACTCTTGGACTATATTTTCTCTTCTTCTTAGTCAATACCTTTTGTACTTTATCAAAAACAACATAAGCATCTTTATCTAGATTAGCAATATCTAATAAATGTTCTTTTTCATACCCATCTTTCATCATCGCTAAACTCTCTTTTTCTCTAAAGTCTCTAAAAGCATTATCCATAACCCCTAAAGCTCCTTTAGAGTTATATCCAAAGTCACTATATTCTCTTACTTGTTTTCTTTCTGTAATAAATTTATTTATATATATAGCAGATGCTATCTCTTCACTTAATGATTTAGAATTATTATCTATACTATTTCTATCTATATAAGTTAAATTATATTTAGTACATAAATTATATAAAGATTCATTAAAAGAGATTACTAAGTTCTTAACTTCTTCTAAAGCATTAGGAAGAAGAGCATTTAATACATAAATATCACTTTTATCATTAATAGATAAAATATTATAAAAGTTTCTTTCTACTCCTGTCATAACTTTACTTAATGTTTTTTTACCCTTAACCTTACTTAAAGTATAATCAATATTCTTAGGAGGATTTACTCCATCAAAATCTATTTCTCTTTTTAAATTACTATAACCACTAGAATAAATTATTATCGGATTAGAAGCTTCTTCTAATAAAGAAGTTATACAAGTAATATCATCATCTCTATTAATTAGATTTCTAAAAGTAGATAAATATCCTATTTTCCCTAATACTTTAGGTAAGTGCCTATTTACCATAAACTTTTCCAAAGTTAAAACACTGCTATAGACTTTAGACAATTTTATCTCTTCAATACTTAGATTACTCTTTAAGAAATAATTAATATGTTCTGTTTTATTCATTAAAGGTGAAAAAGCATCTACTACTGTTGTCTTTAACTCATCACTACTTAGAAGTTCACTTAAGTAATCTAACAAATCTTTCTTAAAAAAAGAACTAGTGTTAGTTACTACTTCTAAATCATTAAAACCAATAATAGTTAATTCGTCTTTATAATAATCTTTTAATTTAGCAAGTTTTTCTTTATCCATACTAGTTCTCCTTCCATTTACCGCATATTATAATATATAATTTTAAAAATGTAAAGATACTGTTAGTTAACAATATTTTTTTCTAATATTTTTACATATTTTTCTTTTTCCTTTTTTACTTCTTCATAATCCATGCAATATCTTTGTAAAAAGCACAATGCTAATGTCATTTGTAATCTATTAAACTCTTTGTAATGCTCATCAAAATAACATTTAATAGCATCTTCATAAGTTAAACAAGGCGCTTTTACTGGAATATTAAATTCTGTATAGTTAAAATCACCTATACGATGTGTACTACTATTCTTACTTTCAGCATATAAAATTAAAGTCTCTTCTATTAATGTTGGACCTAATCCATATATTGCCTCAAATTCAATAGGTGAGTCACTATTATTAAATTTTACATAAAATTTTATTTCTTATTTATCAAAAGTTCCCTTCATAACTATTACCTCATTTCTTAAGAATATTATAGATAAAAAGTATAAAAAGTCAATAATTATTAAAAATAATAAAGGTGATGTTATGCAAATAAATTTAGGTTATGTAGGTAATCCTCCTACTCTTTTAGATATATACTCTCATAATTTAACTTTTAAAGAATTCTCTAAATATGATAATGACAAAGGAATAGATTTACTAACAAAAAGAATAAAACTTAACTTTAAAAACTTTCAGAAAGTCTTAAAATATAACCATGATAATAAGATTAAATTCTATAGAATGACCCATACTATGTTTCCCTTACTTACCCATCCAAGTATTAACATTGATTATAAAGAGGTATTTAAAGATGATTTCAATAAATTAAAGAAAACTATAGATAAGTATAATATTAGAATAGATACACATCCTGACGAATTTTGTCTACTTACAAGTGAAAGGGAAAGTGTTACTCTTAATAGTATAAAGATATTAAAGTTTCATTTAGAAATATTTAAGTTATTAGGTATAAAAGGTAAATGTGTATTACATCTAGGAAGTTCTAAACCAACTAAGGAAGAAGCATTAAATAGATTTAGAGATAATTTTAATAAGTTACCTATAGAGTTAAAAAGTCTAATAATACTAGAAAACGATGATAAAACTTATACCGTAACTGATACTTTAACTTTATGTGAAGAGTTAAATATACCTATGGTCTTAGACTATCATCACTATATCTGTAATCATCTAAAAAATGAAAGAATAGATAAACTATTACCTAGAATTATAAAGACATGGGAAAATACTGATCTAAATCCTAAAATTCATTTTTCTTGTCCCTTAAACTCTAAACAAAAAAGAAATCATAGTACTTATTTAAACTATAACTCCTTTATTAAGTTTTTAAAATTATTAAAGCCTCTTAATACTGATATAGATATAATGTTAGAAGCGAAAGGTAAGGATGAAGCTTTATTTAGGTTAGTAAGACAACTTAAATTTTATAAAGATTTTAAAGTAAAGGGAACTACTATTATTTTATAAAATAATTACCTTTAGGAAAAGTAATAACTACTTTAGTATATTTTAAATAGACTGATTCTATTTTAATATCAATACCAAGCTTATCACACAGTTTCTTTGTAAGATAAAGTCCTATACCACTAGCATTCTTTTTATTTCTGTTACTGCCTGTAAAGCCTTTCTCAAATACTTTAGATAAATCAGCTTCTTTTATCCCTACCCCATTATCATATATTTCTAATTTTATATTATTTTTAGTACTAACACCTTTTATTCTAACTAGTCTATCTTTTTTATTTTGATATTTTAATGAATTACTAATTATCTGTCCTATTATAAAGTTTAACCATTTAATATCAGTATAAACTTTTAAATTATCTAAATCCTTTACTTCTACTTTAATATGGTAATTAAGTAAATAATTCTTATACTCTAATAATACAGGATGAACAAGGTCAGCAAGTGAGACTTCTTTAATAAAATAATCTTTCTCAACTACATCACTTCTTGCATAAAATAGCATTTTATCGACAAGCCTACTTATTTTTAGAATTTCTTCTTTTATTTTCTTATCATTATTATTATCAGCATATAAAGACAAAGCCGAAATTGGTGTTTTAATCTCATGAATAAAACTATCTAAAAAATCAAGATACTCATTCTTAGAGTTTTCTATCTCACTCAATTTATCATTTAAAGCTTTACAAGATTTATCTAAAGCATAATAATAGGCTCTATTCTCTAAATTTTTAGGCTTTTTTATTACTTCCTTAATTAGATATTTTTCATCTAGAGAATCCACTAAATTAACTATTTTTTTATATCTTTTTTTAATAATAAAATAATTAGATATTAAAGATATAAATATAAAAAGAATAATAAGTACTGCAAGTAAAATAACAACACTATAATTAATACCTATTAGCAGTAGATAAATACTAAGAAGTATTGTAAAGACTAAACTAATTATTATAAAAAATATCTTTTCTTCTAAATACTCTAAAAACATCATAACTTATAACCAACACCTCTTACTGTCTTAATAAAGTTATCTAATCCTATATCTCTTAATTTGTTTCTTAATCTATTAATATTTACTATTAAGATGTTTTCATCTAAATAAAATTGATCATTCCACAAATATTCTATTAATGTATCTTTACTCAAGACATTAGGATAATTTAAGAATAAATAATACATTAATAAAAATTCATTCCTAGTTAGTTCTATTTCTTTATCTTGATATTTAAGTTTAGACAAATGCAAATCTAATACTACCCCGTTTACTACTAAATCTTTATGATTTTTAGGATTAACCTCATCTAAACATCTTCTAATTTTAAGTAACAATAATTCTTTGTTATATGGTTTAGTGATAAAGTCGTAGCCACCACTTCTTAAACTTTTTAGTTCATCTTCTATAGTATTTCTACTAGTTACAAAAATGACAGGTTTAGATGTAACTTTTTTTATTATTTTAATTACTTCATAGCCACTTATATTAGGTAAATTAATATCAAGTAAAATTAGATCAGGTTTTATATTCTCTATAACTTTCTCTATATTAAGAAAATCTGTAGTATTACTAACATCATAATTATTATTAGTTAAAAGAATAGATAACTCTTCTCTAATTACTTTATCGTCTTCTATGATTAATATTTTTTCCATTATTTTATCTTACTTTCTTTAATTTTTTAAAAGAAACCGCTTTAGTATCGTACGAAGTATCTTTTATACTTTCATAATCTACATATAAAAGTCCTTCATTATCATCAAAAGGGATAGTGTCTCTTAAAATACCACACCCATTACGAAAATCTCCTAAAGCATTAACTTCATTATATTTTTCTTTTAAGTCTTTTTCATTTTTGACAGTATCTATATCGACGTAGCCACTACCAACTTTAATTAATAAGGCATTTTCTTTATATGGAACACTTTTAACATCAGTGCCAAATTTTCCTGGTCTAAATTCTTTTCTTACTGTTATTTTTTTATAAATGTCTCCTGTACATAGAGAAGTCACTTTAATATTCATATTTATCACTCCAATATTTATTTTATAGAGGTAAAACTATTTAGTCAATATTAAAGTATCATGTAGGGTGTAAAAATTTTTTGTGGGTAAAATAATGGTTATGTTATACTTATCTAAAGAATAAAGGTGGTAGATAAGTATGAGAACAATAGAACAATTTGAGAAAAACATAAATAATTTAGATACAAACTTTAATAGGCTTATATCTAATGATGGTTTAGATATAAATTCTATTGAAGAATTAGCAATGAACAGCATTGATGATTGCAAGAGTATTATTAATACCCATATAGAGGAGTTGATATCTAAAAGTATAAATGAACATGAACTAATAACTAAAAAAAACAAGAGTGGGAAGAAAAAGGATTCAAATTAAAAAATCATGGAAAAAGTAAAATAGAAATCATAATGTTAAATGGCAAAATAGAAATTTATAGAACCATACTTCAAATAAATGATATTATTGATTTAGATAAATATAACTTAAAAAGCAAATTAATTACTCCTTTAGATGAATATCTAGGAATAGATAAATTACCATTTAAAGTATCATTAAAAATGATGATAGAAATAGCCTTTTGGGGACAAAATCAAGCATCATTTCAAAAAGCTAGTGAGATTATATATAGGGTATATGGAGTTAAAATATCTTATGTTACTGTAATGAAAATAACTAAATATGTAGGCAAATTAGTTTATGATTATAATTATAATAAAGCTATAGAAATTTGGAATAATCGCACTAATATAGATATGACTGTAACTAAAAAGAAAGGTACTTTATATATTCAAGCAGATGGTGCAAGTGTTAATACTAGAATAGAAGATGAAAATGGTTCTACCTGGAGAGAAAATAAATTAGGTATTTTCTTTTCTGATGATGATATGTATAAAAGAAAAGACAAATCTAATATCATAAATCATAAAGAATATGTTTCTTATATTGGTAATGTTGAAACTTTTAAAATATTGGTATTTGCCAAAGCAGTAGAACTAAAATATTGAGAATATGAAAAGATTGTATTTATATCAGATGGTGCCACTTGGATTAGAAATATGATAGATGAACTATTTCCTGAAGCTATTCAAATATTAGATAAGTTTCACTTAATAGAAAATATAACCAATTATGGTAAGTTTATATTTAATGATGATACTAAAAAGGTAGAGAAATTTAGAGATAAAATAATCGGTTATTGTTATTCTAGAGAATATGATTTGATAGTAAAAGAATTAAAGAAATATAAAGACATAACAGTACCTAAGACTGTTTGTAATTTACCAGTTTATTTAGAAAATAACAAAAATAAAATAGATTATTCTACTTATGAACATAATGATTGGTTTGTAGGTAGTGGTGCAATAGAAAGTTCTAATAAAACTGTAGTACAACTTAGATTAAAACAAGCAGGAATGAGATGGAGTGTTGAAGGTGCTAATTATATGATTGCATTAAGATGTATGTATGAAAGTGATCATTGGAGTGAAATAGAAAAAATAGTAGTTGATGAAATATATCATTAACTACTATTTACCCACAAAAAATTTTTACACCCTATCATGTAAAAGATACTATAAAATATTAAGGTTAAAGGCTTACCAAGCAGTATATAGATTATGAATTCTTTTAGATTAATATTACTAATTCCTGCGATATAACATAATAAATTATCTGGGGCTCCAGGAAAAAGTATTCCTAAAAAGAATATCTTTTTAAAAGTATTATTTCTAATGTATTTAAGATATTTATCTACTAAAGATTTATCAAATAATTTATATATTATTTTAAGGCCATACTTCAAAACCAATAGATAGACTATTATACTGCCTATAGTTAAACCTATATAATTATAGATAAAATCTTCTATAGGTCCAAAAGCAAGTACTCCGGCAAGACAAGATGCTCCTCCTGGAATAACTGGAAATACTACTTGAAAGATTTGTATGAAAAGAAAGAAGAAAGGAGCGATAAAGCCTAGAGAGTTCATATAGGAAACAAGAGCTTCTTTATCTTCCAAAAGTCCTAGTTTAATTGCATAAATTATAAAACAAACAAGAAAAATAGTAATAATAACTGTTACTATTTTAATAAGTAATTTACTATTTTTCATTTTAATACTCCAAACATCTTTTAAATGAGAAATAAGATATTAAGTAATAGATTAAATATATAATTAAGAAAAGAACATAACTTAAGAAGATAAAGAATAAATAGGTCATACTAGTAGGAAGGAAATCTGAAAAGATATGATTTAAACTTGTAGTAACAAAGAAATTAATAACAAAGGGAAGCATTACTGGGAATAAGAAATATATAAATAATTGTTTTCTAACTGTCTTTAAAACTTTTCTTTTACTAAGACCTAGTTTATTCAAAGTATCATAATATTTCTTATAAGTAATTCCATCATTTATACTTTGAACTGAAATTATAGTACCAGTTACTACTGTAAAGATAAAGGCTAAATAAAATAAGGTAAAGTCCATAATCGTCATAACAGATTTATTCATCGCTAAATAATAACCTTTTACAAAGACATTTGCAGAAGCATAACAGTAAGTAGCACCAGTTTCAGGATCAGTTTCGCAAATATCACTATTTAAGATACTTAAAAGTTCATTATTTAATTCTTCTTTAGTCTCTTCTTTAGTATCAACTACTAAAGTATCAGATTCAGGCTTTAAATTATCAACAATATTATCAGGTACTACAATGACAAAACCATTACCATAAGACCAACTAGAAGTATAATAAAGACTAGTTACATCTTTTAGTTTTAAAGTTTTATCGCCTACCTTAATAGTCTTAAGTTTATCTTCAATATCCATAATACCATCATAAATACTACTAGATGTATGAATATAATATTCATCTTTATCTAAGGTAATAGGATTTCTCCCTTTAAGTTCTAATAATTTATTATAATCACTAAGTCTTAAATAAGTATCAGTTCCTCTCCAGCCTTGATAATCAGAAGATAAATTATCATTAACGTAATTAATATCATTAAAGTACTCATGATAAGTAAATACCTCATCTATTGCATATTCTTTCTTAATATGATTTATATATTTATCAAAATCCTCTTCATCATCTATGATTGTAACATCATAAGGAGATGACATATCCATCTGTAGTTCAAATATCTCATTAAACATCAAAGAAAATGTTAATGAAACAAGCGTAAGAGTAATTAATAAGGATAGAGTTCCTAAAGACTTTTTCATCGTCTTAACTTTAGCATTAAACTGTCTTATAACAAAGAGATTATCTTTATTATATTTAAGAGTTTTATGTTTTAAGATGAAAGATAAAAGAAAGTTTGCAAAGGATGATATAAATAAGTAGATACCTATTATTAACATTATAATAGATAAAATTACTAATAAAGTATCAGGCTCTATCCCTACTCCTTTAAACTCATTATTAAAGATAAGTAGTCCTCCCATAACAAGAATAAGAGAGATTATAAAAGTAACAAGAGATTTCTTTTTAGTTACTTTACTCTTTTCATTATGAGAATCTAAATATAATAAATCATGTATTTTAAGACGTTTAATCCTTCTTTTAGTTAAAAGTAATACCACAAGATATATAAGTAAAAAGTATCCTAAAGATAAAAGAATAGGTACTAAATAATCAGTAGGTAATTTAACAAGATATGGGGCATTAAAGATATTTAAGATTATACTAGAGATAATAGTACTAAGTAAAATACCTACAAAGAATGATAAGACTAATGAGATAAAACCTAGTATTAAGTTTTCTAAGATAAACATAAGAGAGATATCTTTCTTACTAATACCAAGTAAGAGATATAGTCCAAACTCTTTACTTCGTCTTTTAAAGATAAATTTAATCATATAGTTAATTAAAAATCCTAAGACAAAACAAACTATTAAACTAACAAAAATCATGGCGATACGAAAGTTTTTCATCATATCGGCCAAATCAAGGATATCTTTAGAGTTAGAGATAAGATTAAAAGAAAACATAAGAGAGAATGCTATAGTTATAGTAACTATATAGATTAAATAATCTTTAATACTTCTTTTAGCATTACCCAAACTAAGTTTAAAAAGCATTATTTAATGTCTCCTCCAAGAAATGTTAAAACATCTATAATCTCATCATAAAACTCTCCCCTACTTTTATTACCTTTAACTATTTCATTAAATATTTTACCATCTTTAATAAATAAAACCCGACTTGCATAACTTGCTGAAAAAGCATCATGAGTAACCATTAAAATAGTAGAGTTTAACTCTTCATTCATCTCTTTAAAAGTTTCTAATAAGACTCTAGCATTACGAGAATCAAGGGCTCCTGTAGGCTCATCTGCAAGTATTAGTTTAGGGTTGTTGATAAGAGCCCTAGCACAGGCACACCTTTGTTTTTGGCCTCCACTTACTTCATAAGGATATTTATTTAAAATATCGCTAATACCTAATTTTTTACTAATATCTGAGACTAAATCATCTATTTTAGTTTTATCTTCTTTAGTGATTATCAAAGATAAGGCAATATTTTCTTTAATAGTTAAAGTATCTAATAAATTAAAGTCTTGGAAAACAAAACCAAGATTCTCCTTTCTAAAATTAGATAATTCTTCTTCATTTAAATTAGTAATATCAACTCCATTAATAATAATATTACCACTAGTAACAGTATCTATTGTAGATATAGTGTTAAGTAAAGTTGTTTTACCACTACCACTTGCTCCCATAATAGCAAGGAACTCATTATCATTAACAGTAAATGATATATTATTTAAAGCTTTAGTAATATTAGTATTATTACCATAATATTTTTTTAAATTATTAACTTTTAAAACTTCCATAATTTCTCCTTTCTTTACAAATATATCACAAAAAAACTGTAAATTTTATTACAGTTTTGTTAGATAAATACCAGAGTTATTGTTTTAATAATTACTTTTAGTTTCTTCTATTTTTACTAATTAACTCTAAAGGAACAGTTAGTTGTTTAATTCTCTCTATTATTCTTTTCGCTTTTATCTTCTCAATTCCATTATTAGTATTACTTAAAGTACTCTCTAACTCATCTAAAGTTAAATTAGATGTAAAAAAGGTAGGTAATTCTTCTTCCATACGGTATTGTAGTATTGGTCCTAATACTTCATCTCTACTCCAAGAAGTAGTATTCTCTGCTCCTATATCATCTAAGAGTAATAGAGGTACTGTCTTAATAAAATCAAACTTAGCTTCATAATCACTTCCAAAAGATGATTTTAGACTTCTTAAAAGTTCAGGATAATATACTAAAGCCGAAGAGATATTTTTCTTAGCAAGTTCATTAAATAATGCCGCCACTAAATAGGTTTTACCACTTCCAAAAGAACCACTTAAGTATAGGCCTTTACCTTTCTTATCTTTTATATAACTATCCATAAACTCTTTAAAATATTTAAAGATGGGAAGACGTTTTTTATCATCTCGATAAGCTTTAGAAAAGGAAGCTTCACTTATCTCTTTAGGTAAATCAAAACAAGTAATATTTTTCTTATAAGCATAAGTATTCTCTTCTTTAATTAATTTATCACAAGGTATATAACTAAAGTTTAGATTATTGCCATCTTTAATAGCCGTATAAACATGTCCTTTTAAAGTATTAGGACAATTCTTAAGTCCAGGACAAGCTTTACAATTATTACTTTCTTTAACAGCATCTTCGATACTAGTAGTATATTTAATTAAAACATCACTACTTACATCAAGATTATCTACATAATCTTTAAAATCCTTATTACCCAAAGCTTCCCCATAATAACTCTTTAATTTAGTAACATCACTTTTTTTTACTAATGTATTTACTTTTCTCATGTCTTCACCTCTAACTAAGTGTTTTCGTATCAATATCTTCTAGCGAACTCTCATAATCATAAATAGAATTAGCGATAACATAAAGTGTTGTTCCTTCTATAGTCGCTTCTTCTTCCATACCATTTTTTATAAAACGTTGCATTACTAAACTTGTCGCTTTTATCAATAAGTTATAATGCTCATTTTCATCCATTCTTCTTAACATTTCTTCATCTGTAATAATATCTGAATAATTGCTAAAAATCCAACCAGTTAAATGATATAGACTATAATTTAAATTATGAAAAACTCCTTCAGCAAAGAAGGTTTCATCATCTACATTAACAGCATAATTTGCAAGAGTTAAAAGATATCTATCCACTACTTCATCATACACTAACTCTACATCATTATCAAAACCTAATATTTTTCTAGCTCTTTTATCAATATTATCCATACTATATTTCATAAGTTTCACTTCCCTACTTCCATTCTATCATTATTTTTAGATTTTTAACATCTTTTTTACTATTTCATAAACTATTACAGGTGATGTTTATGCGTTTTAAAGGAAATAAACATAGTCCATTCTGTAGATGTAATTTTTGTAAACAAAAAAGAAGAAGTAGTATCTTCTATTTAGGAACTCTTCTTGCCCTTGCTGTTATTATATGTTACCAAGCTGTACTTTTATTATTTCTAGTAACAAGAATACATGCTCTATTATTATTAATAGAATTAGTGCTTTTCATAGTGCTTCTTATCTTTCTCATTTTTTGAAATGAACTCACTAGTTACTTTTAATCTATCAAAAAACTTATTTAATTCTATACATTTACTTAAACTAGATGGATATATATCTATTTTATCTGGTATTGTTATATTTATAAGTAAATAAAGATACTCTTCTTCTTTATAATGATATCTATGTTGATAAAGCCTAAAATTACTTAACATATCAGTATCATCATAGTTTTTCTTAAAGAAGTAAATAAAATCATAGGGAGATCTTTCTAAATGAGCTTTCTCTAAGCTTATAAAATAATCATTATCTGAAGTTATAAAATGACTTAACTCACATTTACCATGGGCATAAACATATCTTTCACGTCTTTTTTCTTTCATTATTTTATACCAGGACTCTACTAAATGTTTAGAGTAGTTTAAGGCACTATAGATAATTGATACATTTCTAATAAATAGATATTCAGATGGTGACATATATACCTTATTTTCAATTATATCTTGCATAGTAAAGTAATACTCTTCTAAGTAGTTTATTTTATTATTAAAGATATCATACTCTTCTTTTAATTTATCTTTATCTATCTCTTTATATATAGTAGTTTTATTCTGTAAATCTGCTAAAGCATAAACTAAATGTTTAGCAACTTCATCATTATCTAAGTCTTTTTTATCTAAGTAATTAAAATATAAGTCTTTATCTGTTATTTTAAAGGGTCTTAAATAGTTATTAATATTATGATCATCTAAGTATTTATATATTTTATCTATATCATACTTTTTCTTTTTTTTAATTAAGACCCTCATCTTATCATAATCTATTACTTTAATATCTTTTAAGTAAGTATATTTATTAATCATTAGAGTCTACTGAGGTAGGAATAATAAGTTTAGAGCCTACTTTTAAGTTATCTAAATCATTATATTCCGAAAGTACTTCTCTATTAGTATTATATTTAGCGATTACTTCTTCTAAGTTATCATCTTCTCTTAATATATAAACTGAATATGTAGAATAAGTCTCTTCGGTATTAGCGAAAGCTGAAAAGATAGAGTCCATTACTTGTTTATTACTAGTATCTTCTTTCATAACAGGTTCTGTAACTTTTTCTTCTTTCTTCATAACAGGTACTTCTTCTAAACTAGGTAATTTTTCTTCTAAGCTTACAGGTTCTTCTTCCTCTTCATCAGTAGTTAATACTTCTATTTCTTCTTTAGTATTATCTTCTATAGTTTCACTTTCTCTTATATTTTCATCTTTTATCTCTCTTACATCGTCACTCACTTCTTCTTTAGGTTCTATGACTTCTTCTACTTCTTTCTCCTCTTCTTCCTCTTCTACTTCTATTTTCTCTAAACCTTCTATTAAAAGTTCTACTGTAATACTTAAAGCTTCTTCATTAACAATCGCATAAGTAAAGTTATTAATATCTACTTTTCTTGTCTCTTCTTCTAAAGCCGTAGTAAGCATAAT
Source organism: uncultured Mycoplasmatota bacterium (assembly GCA_946497375.1). The sequence continues at coordinate 41,206 of CAMMKE010000001.1, read as the reverse complement.
TTCTACAGGAACTTTATAACTAAATTCTTCTTCTATTGTACTAGCTTCAGTCATTTTATAAGTACCACTAATTATTAAGTTACCTTCAATTTCACTATCGTTAATGAAAGCAAGATCAGGTTCTAACGAGATACTACTAATTTCTCCTACCATCGTTTTAAAAGCTATCTCTTTTTCTAAAGTTACAATTTGTTTCATACATTATCTCCTTTCCTTAGTTCTAATATATGATAATAGAAAAAGATTATTACTGTATTTTCTTTGCAAAAGTAATAATCTTATATAATTTCCCAATAACCATTCTTTTTTGAACCACTTCTTTTAATTTTGTTTTCTTCTATTAATAGCTTAATCTGTCTAGCAATAGTTGAACGACTAACACCTATATTTTTAGCAAGATCATCTTGAGTAATATTCCTATCTTGCTTCATTAAATTTATGATCTTAATTTGAATATTAGGCATATTTTTATCGTTAAACATACTTAACTTATTAATTTCCCTTTCTGGATAATCAAAATTAAAATTAACTCTAATAAAATTTGGATAGAATTGGTAAACACTTTTATCATATGCTTTTAATATCCTAATAATACCTGTACCTAACTGCTCCACTAAATCTAAATCTTTAAACACCCTCATAAGTTCCGGATATCTAGGTGCAGAAAAGCCATTAAGAAAATCCTCTTCTGTAAAATTTCTTGGCAAGCCTCCTGTTGAAGAAATAGAAATATGATCACTAAAAATTTCAAACTTTGGAGGATATTCTCTTTCCCAAGCATTATGGACTAAAGCATTAGTAATCGCTTCTTTTACCGCAATAGAATCAAACAATTTGACCTCTTTACGATCTTCATATGTTATTTTAGTAAATGTTTTATTAACTTGGTTGAACTTATTAATAATATTTTTAGCACTTTTTATAAGACAACAATAACCATATTCTTCACTTTCTATCAAATCATATGAATCTGTAGTAGAATATGTTGCCACTTTTATAGATATTTCATTATTATCTGCTAATAGATATGCTAAATAATTAAATTTTCCATCTTCTGTTTTTAAGTTAAGTTGTTCTAAAAAATTGTTATTAATAGGATATCCCATTTCCTCATAATAAATTTTAAGTTGTGAAAAAGTAAGTTTTTGTTTAGGCGAAACTATTTTTTTTAAAGATGGTTTAAGTTTAACAGACAACATATCATCTATCTCATTTTGATGCATATGTTCAACTGAACTACCTATTCTAATAAAACATCCCTCATAAGTCATGCCTTTACTTTTTAAATAATATGGTTTTTCGTTACCATTTGCAACAATGATATTAATCACTTCTTTATTATCAAAAATCTCTACATCTATATCAAATAAACCTATTGTAGTTGGTGATATATTATTTTTTATTCTGTCCTTTATTATATTTTGAAGTGAATCAATATTTGCATTTATACCTATAACTTTACCACTATCACTTATTCCTATATAAATATTCCCTCCGTTTTTATTTAAAAATGCAATTACTTCTTCTTCTAATTTATCTGTAACTACCTCTTTTAATTCTGTTCTAGAATCTTCCTTAAACATCAACTTTATCACTCCTCTCATATATAATTATTATATACTATTTTTATAGAAAAAACATAAAAAATAATATAATTGACACAATAAATGAGACATTAAATGATACAATAAATGAGACATTAAATGATACAATAAAAAAGATCATTACTAAATGTGTTTAGCAAAAGTAATAATCTTTTCATCTTTTCTATCAGGAAATAATCTTAAAATAGAAGAAACTTCTTCAGTATCATCATAATTTCTTTTCTCTAAGATATTTAATATTGTTAGTAAATAATTATCTGCTTTCCTATTAACACTATAATAATCACTAAACTCTTTCTTTATGTAACTTATAGAATGAAGAATATAAGGATTTCCTAAAAGATAGTGATAGTTAGTCTCTCTTAATAGTAAATCATCTAATTCTAATAGTTGTAAATAATCTTCATAAGTAAAGATAAAGTCTCTTTTCAAATATTCACTTTCTATATATGCCCTTGCTCTTTTCTCCATTTTCCTTGCATCTAATTCTTTTAACTTACTTAATCTATCTTTAGCATATCTATCATTATAGATAGTAGATACTTCTAATGCTGTATCTAAAAAATCTTCATTGACAAGGAAAAAACTAGGTTCACTAACAAGTAGAGCATGTATTCCTTTCATAGTAGAATTATAATCATTTGTTTTTAGAACATCCAATCTCTCATCATCAGTCATATCGGCTTTAATATTTAAAGCATAACGTCTATTTCTATAGATAAATCTCTTAACTGCATACTTCCTCACTAACAAATAACTTTTTATATAACTCTTTATAATTAGATACATAAATAAACTCTAGCTTTTCCCTTATCTCTTTAGGTACATCTTTAACATCATCTTTATTTTTTAAAGGTAAATAAATAGTTTTTACCCCTTCTCTATAGGCTCCTAATACTTTTTCTTTAACTCCTCCTATTTCGATAATATCTCCTTGAAGAGTTATTTCTCCTGTCATAGCGATATGTGTAGATATTTTAATGTTTGTAAAAGCACTGATTAAAGCAGTGGTAAGAGCAATACCAGCACTTGGTCCTTCTTTAGGTATAGCACCTTCAGGAACATGAATATGTATATCATCATCAAAGATACTTTTAGGTAAATTAAACTTCTTGGCATTGGCTTTGATATAACTTAAAGCAATCTTAGCAGACTCTTGCATAACATCGCCTAAGGAACCTGTTAAAACTAAGTTAGAACTTCCTTTATAATGATTTACTTCTATAGGTAAGATATCTCCCCCATAAGGGGTATAAGCTAGACCATTAACAACTCCTTTTAATCTAGTTTCTTTATTTTCTCTATTAGTATATATTTTCCTATCCAAATACTTCTCTAAGTCTTTACTAGTAACTTCATAAAAGACAGGCTCATTAAGAGTCAATACTTGCTTAACTATCTTTCTAAGTATCTTAGATATTAGTCTTTCTAAATTCCTAACTCCTGCTTCTTTGGTATAATAATTAATAATATCAAGTATAGCTTTATCACTAAAATTAACTTGTAAAGAGGTAAGTCCATGTTCATCTAAAGCTTTAGGTATTAAATAGTTTTTAGCGATAGATAACTTTTCATACTCAGTATAAGAGTCTAAATAAATAATCTCTAATCTATCCCTAAGTTCAGGTGATATTTGATCTTCATAATTGGCAGTAGCGATAAATAAGACACTTGATAAGTCATACTCTTCTTCTAGATAATGATCATAAAAAGTACTATTTTGTTCCTTATCTAAGACTTCTAAAAGGCTACTAGCAGGATCTCCTCTAAAGTTCTTAGTCATCTTATCTATCTCATCTATTATAAAGACAGGGTTAGAACTACCACACTTTCTTATCCCACTAATTATTCTACCAGGTAGAGCCCCTACATAAGTTCTTCTATGTCCCACTATCTCTGCTTCATCATTAACTCCCCCAACAGAAACACTAACAAGACGTCTATTAAGGGCTTTTGCAATAGTTTTAGCAAGAGAAGTCTTACCTACACCAGGTGGTCCTATTAAACAAAGAATAGGACTCTTTTCTTTAGGAGAATTCTGTTTAACAGCAATGTACTCAACAATTCTCTCCTTTACTTTAGTAAGACCATAATGACTATTATTTAAAGTATTTTCTATTTCTTTAATATCTGTGACATCTTTTGTTTTATAGTCCCAAGGAAGACTCAACATTAAATCAAGATATTCTCTTAATATAGAAGCTTCAGGAACATTTTCATTTATAGACTTATAATGTTCTATCTCTTCTTTAATCTTATTTCTTACTTTATTAGAACACTTAAGTTTCTTTAACTTCTTATTATAATTATCTATAACCATATTCTTACTACTAACAGTACCAAGTTCATTAGATATTATTTTTAATTTCTCAGATAAGTAGTATTTTCTTTGATCTTCATCTATTCTTTTATGAACTTTCGCTTCTATTTCTTTTTCAAGTTTAGCAAGATTTATCTCTTCTTTTAACTGACTAACTAAATTAATCGCTCTTTTAATAGGATCTAACTCATACAAATAACTTTTCTTAGTATCAGGAGAAAGATTAAGAAAAGATATTATAAAGTCTGTTAATTTATCTAAGCTTTTAATTGATGATATCTCACCTAACATCGCATTACTAACACTAGATATTTCTCTAACATATCTTTCATAATTACGATATAACATATTTAAGTATTTATCTTCTTCTAAAGAATTATTAATAGTATTTTCTATTTCTTTATAATTAGCATAATAGACACCATTTTCTTCTTCATAAGAAGTTATCTCTATTCTTTTTAAACCTATAAAGATATAACGCATTTTTGAATTTGGAATATTAAGTTTTAAAGTTAAGGTTGCTAAAAGTCCTATTTTAGGAAATTCTGTAACGTCATCAGTACTAATATTATCGATAGAGTGAATTATAATTAATTCTTTATTATCAGTCTTATCTATAGCATCAACTATTCCTTGTTCATAATAATCTATAGTCTCGCCACGATATTCCATTCCTGGAAAAATTATTGCATTATTAATAATTAAAATAGGTAACTTCGCCATTTATATTCCTCCTAAAAGAACTAATATTTATTATAACGAAATTTTAAAAATTATCAATACATAAAATTAAAAGTTCCCATTATTTTAGGAACTATTAAATCATTTTATGTAGTCACATTTACTACATTTTATTTTGTTATCTTTTTCTACAAGCATCTCACCACAGTTTGGACATTTCTCTCCAATAGGCTTATCCCAAAAAGCTTCTTTACATTTAGGAAAGTTACTACAACCATAGAAAGTCTTACCACGCCTTGTTTTTCTCTCTAGTATTTTACCATCACATTTAAGGCAATCGCATACTTCTATTACTTTTTTCTCTTCTTTCTTTACATATTTACACTCTGGATAATTAGAACAAGCGACAAAATCTCCATAACGGCCAGTTCTTTTTACTAGTGGGCTACCACACTCTGGACACATTTCTCCTGTTTCTTCGGCTTCCTTTTTCTCCATATCACTAAAGGCTTTCTTAACCCGAGGTTCAAAGACATCATAAAACTCTTTTAAGACTTCATTCCATACTAAGTTACCTTCTGCTATCTTATCAAGTTCTTCTTCCATATTTTTAGTATATTCTACGTTTATTATATCGCTAAAGAACTCTTGTAGTTTATCTGTTGTCTCAATTCCTATTTCCGTTGGAACGAACTTTTTATCTTCTATATTTACATATCCTCTTTCCTTAATAGTATCAATAGTTTTCGCATAAGTAGAAGGACGTCCTATTCCTAAATCTTCCATTTCTTTAATTAATTTAGCTTCCGTATATCTTGCCGGAGGTTTAGTAAAGTGTTGTTCAGATAAGATGTCACTAGCTTTATAATCTTTCCCCTCTATAAGCTCTGGAATAATCTTATCTTCATTTTTCTCATAATCACTATATACTTTTAAATAACCGTCAAAGTTTAGAATACTTCCAGTCGCTTTAAATTTATAATCATTATTATTAAAGATTAGAGTTGTTTGATCCATAATAGCATCTGCCATTAAAGATGCTAGGGCTCTTTTATAGATTAAACTATAAAGTTTAAACTCATCATTTGATAAATATTGTTTTACTTTTATAGGTTCTCTTAAAATACTAGTAGGTCTAATTCCTTCATGAGCATCTTGAACATTTTCTGTTTTTTTAGTATGTTTAGTATAACCAATATACTTTTTGCCAAAATTTTCTTCTATATAGTGCATTGCACTACCTACAAACTCATCAGAAAGTCTAATAGAATCAGTTCTCATATAAGTGATAAGACCAACAGTCTCAGTTCCTAAATCTATTCCTTCATATAATTTTTGAGCGATAGACATAGTCTTTTTAGCCGTAAATCCTAGTTTAGTAGAAGCTTCTTGTTGTAGAGTTGATGTAATAAAAGGAGCACGACTAGCTTTTTTTCTTTTCTTTTTCTCTATACTACTTAAATTATAATCATCACCAAGTGACTCTAATACTTTATTAGCTTCACTCTCATTATGTAGTTTAATATCTTCATCATTATATTTAAATAGATTTGCCTCTGTATCTTCGATAATAGCAGTAATTGAAAAGTACTCTTCAGGAACAAATGCTTCTATTTCACGTTCTCTATCGACAATAAGTTTTAAAGCCACACTTTGTACACGTCCTGCACTCTTCGCTTTTATTTTAGACTGTAATAACTTAGATAATCTAAAACCAATTATCCTATCCAGTATTCTTCTAGTTTCCTGACTCTTAACTAAATTATCATCTATCTTAGTCGGATGTTTAATAGCATCAAGTACTTTATCTTTAGTTATTTCATGAAATAATACCCTATCATAATCTTTATCTTTAATCTTTAAAGCTTCTTTTAAATGCCAAGAAATTGCTTCTCCTTCCCGGTCGGGGTCGGTTGCAAGTATTACATGAGTTGCATCTTTTAAATCTTTTTTTAACTCTGTAATTATCTTTTTCTTACCTTTTAATGGCACATAATTAGGCTTAAAGCCATTTTCTATATCAACACCAAGACCTAAATGTCCTGTAGTTGCTAAATCTCTAATGTGACCCTGACTTGCTACTACTTTATAATCATTACCTAAGTATTTTTCAATAGTTTTACTCTTACTTGGACTTTCGACAATCACTAAATTTTTAGACATCTAATCCCTTCTTTCATACAAATTTATACATGAGAATCAGTTCTTTGTCAACATTTTTAATTTTATATCCTCCACTATATTTATAATTTTTTCTAAATATTCTTCTTTACTCATATTATTATCAACAATATAATCAAAGTCATTATTAGTTAATTCAATGGGCTTTCTAGCTTTAATTTTAAAGTATTCTTCTTCTTTAAAATTATTACCATAAAACACATTATCACCTATAACAAAATTATCTTTATTATTATAATCTACTTTTCTTTCTCCTATTCTTTTAATATTATCTATATCTTTAGAGTTTATTCTAATTTTAATAAGACGATAATTTTTTTCGCTAGCATACTTTTTCCATTCATCTAACTGTTTTTTATTATTAACATTCATATCATAGACAAATGAAGTTCTTGAACTAAAAAGTTTATCTATTCTTTTATAAGCAATCTCTTTAACAAACTTTTCTACTTCTATTCTTATCTTTTCTTTTTTTTGTATTCCATTTTGATATATTTTATTTCTAATATAATCGTTACTAAGACAAACAATTTTAAGATATTTAGATAGATTCCAGGCTAATAAAGTTTTACCTGAGCCAGGATTTCCGGATATAATTATTAAAAAGGGACTCTCATATTTTTCAGCTTTACTTATTTCCTTAGTTAAAATCTCTATTTCTTTATCTATATCTAGCATAGGTTTTCTCCTTTATCATTATTAACTATTTCTAAATATTCTCTAACAGGCCCAAAACTCTTTCGATGTTCAGTGATAATACCATATTTTTTTATCGCTTCTAAATGTTTTTTAGTAGGATAACCTTTATTATCTTTAAAGTCATACATAGGATATTTTTTATCTAACTCCTCTAACATTCTATCCCTTGTAACTTTAGCGATAACAGAAGCGGCAGAAATTGTAATACTTTTTAAATCTCCTTTAATAATTGAAGTTGTAGGTATATCTATATCTAGTTTCATCGCATCTATTAAGACATGGTCTATCTTACAAGAACAATTGTTAATCGCTTCCTTCATCGCCAATTTTGTCGCTTCATAAATATTAACTTCATCTATTTTTCTCTCGCTTATAATACCAACACCTACTCCTAAAGCTTGTCTCATAATTTCATCATAAAAATACTCTCTTTTCTTTTCACTAAGTTTTTTAGAATCAGTTAAGCCATCTAAATTAAATTGTTCTGGTAAAACAACACAAGCGGCGACAACAGGACCTACTAAAGGACCTCTTCCTACTTCATCAACCCCGGCGATAAGGTTTATTCCTTCTTTTCTTAATTTTCTTTCAAAATAATAATTATCTTTAAGACATACTTTTAGTTCTAAGTCTTTTATTAACTTTTTATCTTTAGGTCTATTTAATCTTTTTTTAATCTCTAAGCAGTCTTCTAACGATAAGAATCTATAACTATTAATTAAAACTACATTTTGATATTCAGGTAAATTACATCCTATTTCAAAACAATCTTTATATTTTATTTCTACTCCAAAAGCTCCTATTCTAGTAGGCCAATCTAACTCATCATAAAACTCTTTAGAACAAGTTAAATCTATATCATCTGTTTCATCTATTATATCTTGAACTACTAAAGAAGCATCACTAATTACTATATATTTATCTTTAGGTAAATCTAATTTTTCTAACTCTTTAAATATCTCTAACTTATTCATAAACTACATCCTTTACTTTTAACTATCCCTATATATTATTAACTGAATAATAAAATATTTTTGCATGATTTGTAATATATTGATAGTTTTCTTTATTATTTCTATTATTTTCTAAAAAACTTATAACTATAGATATATCATCAGCATCTTCCATTATAATCATAACCTCTTTACCTATACTTAACTGTTCGGCCATAATTTTTTCATTTAACATACTAGGTATAAAGATATAAAAATCTACATCTATATAACTACCACTATCTTCACTTAAAACTACTCCATTTTTTCTATTAGTAAATACTCTAATAATTTGATATAAAAGATTATAACTACTACTACAAACATAAATATTTAAATTAGGAAACCTATCAATTACCTTTTTTACTTCTTCGGTATAACTTAAATTATTTGATACTACTTTCTCATAATCTTCTATAAGTATGGCTTCATTTAAAGGAAGCAAATTAATGATAATTTTTTCTTTAAAGTTATTTAACATAGTAAGAGCATCTTCTAATGTTAAGATATCATAATATGTTAATTCACTTAAATTATTGTTTTGAATTGTATTAATAGTTATTTTATTAGTAGTTACACGTGAAAAAACTAATACTTTCTTATCTTTAGTCATAACTACATCTAACATAACCCCAGTAAGTCCTTCTAGACTGTTAACAGATTCAATAAAGGTCTTATTATTATATAAATTACTCTTATGAGCGATAATTTTCATAATAAAAACCGTCCTTTCTTCTATAGAATATGTAGAAAGGACAGTTAAATTAACTTAATTTTGCTTTTATTTTATCAGACACTTCTTTCATATCACATCTACCTTTAATTTTAGGTGTAATTATTTTCATAACTTTACCCATATCTCTAATAGTAGAAGCTTCCACTTCTTGCATTGCATTTTCTATAATTTCATTAACCTCACTTTCGCTTAATGGTTCTGGTAAATAGTTTTTAATTATAGCAATTTCTTTATCTAAAGCTTCTACCAAATCAGTTCTTCCTGCTTTATTAAATTCTAATTTAGACTCTTCACGAGTCTTTAATTCTTTAGCAAGAACATCGATAACAACTTCATCAGTTATTTCAATTTTCTTATCAATTCTTTCTTTATCAATAGATGCCTTAATCATTCTAATAACAGAAAGACTAAACTTATCTTGTTCTTTCATCGCTTTTACCATATCACTTTTAATTTTATCAAACATAATAACATCTCCTTAATCAGTAACTATTTCCTTACTTGTTAAATAGTAATTATCCCCATCTTTAGTAAAGGTAAAATTATAAGTATCTTCCACTGTTCCAAATACTCCATCTAGAACTTCAACTGTCAATATAATATTATCACCGTCTTTACTAGCATGTTCTAACTTCATATTTATTGGATCTACATTAACCTCTTCATCTTTAGTATATATAGCATAACCATCCATAACCTCATCATAAAAAGCATAATGGTTACGATCTATTTCAAATGATGTTCTAGTTACTGTAATATCAGGTCCATAAATATCTTTAACAGACTTCTCTATATCTTTACTAGGGATAAAGTTGACAATACCCTCACAACTATAACCTGTAGTATCATCCGTAGGATTAACTACATCACAATTAGTAGATTCACTAACATCCATATTTTTATATCCATAATATAACATAATTTTAGGACTCATAACATCTAAAGATTCAATATCATTGTAAGCAATTTTTTCATATAATTCTTTAACATCTTTATCTTTGGTAGAAATGCTATTATTAGGGCTATTGTTTAATTTTTTATAAGTAAAGATGACACCACCTATTACTAATTCTAACACAACAATTACAATTACAACTTTTATCCATGTATTATTTTTTTTCAAAATAACACCTCCTATATTTTCTTCTTCTTAATAAAAAACTTAGTATTATAAAATAAGAATATAGCCATTATTATAATATAAGCCCAAGCAATTATTGTATAAAGAATCCCGCTTGTATAATTACCTACAATTGCAAGGATACTTTCGGGAATATAATTATCAATAACGGCAGCAAGGTCAGGTAAACCTATATTATTTTTAATGAATGTTAATATTCTTAAAAAGATATCAATGATTGCAATAAAATAAACAAAGCTTGAAAATCTTCTAAAATACATAACAACTATTAATATTAATACAACTAATACCACTAAATCAATATACATAACTACAACTCCTTATTTCTTTATAAAATATAAATTATACTGTTTTTCTCTACCTAAAGTAGTCTCATCTCCATGTCCTGGATATAAAGCGATTGAATCATCATAGGTTTTAATTTTTTCAATAGATTTATCCATATCAGAACTACTTCCTGTAGGTAGATCACATCTACCTACAGTATCTCTAAAGATAAAATCTCCTACAAACATAGCGTTATCATCTTTAAAGTAAAATGTTACTGAATCACTACTATGTCCTGGTGTCATTATAGGAATAAATTTAAAAGTTCCAACTTCTACTTCTTTCATATCAGTAAGATTACTCTTCTTAAAAATTTTTAATCTGCGATTAGAGTTTAAAAAATCTCTTAAGGCTCCAATATGATCAAAATGAGCATGAGTAACTAAAACTCCTATAATCTTATCACTTCCAACTAGTTCTTTAATTTCTTTACTATCACTACCAGGATCAACAATTAGGCAAGTACCATCTTTACTTAGTACATAACAATTCTCTTCTAATGCCCCTGTTACTATTTTTTTAATCTCCATATATAATCTCCTATCTACATAATATATGATAGAGAAAATTAGCTTAAACGTCAAGCGAAACATTTATAAATTTCACTATTTTTTAATAAATAGAAAAATAATCTTTAGTTGATTCTCTTTATTTATACATAAGTAAAATCTGTTGTAATAGCATTTGTGATTACTGTATTAGGTATTGTCCATTTGCCTGTTGTTACAATAATTGAAGATAGGTTTGATTGAGTTATGTTTCTAAACATATTTGAGTAACTAGTAACAGACGATGTATCAAAGCTTGTTAAATCTAGTTCTGTTAGTGAATAACAATTATTAAACATTGAATCCATTGTAGTTACATTTAAAGTTTCAAAATTATTTAAATTCAATTCTATTAAAGAACTAAGACCATAAAACATCATTGACATATCAGTTACATTTGAAGTATTAAAATTACTTAAATCAAGTGTCGTTAAATTACTACTAAACATAAACATTCTATTCATATTAGTTGTTAAACTAGTATCTAAATATGTTAAATCCATTGTAGTACAACTTGTAAAAAGTTGAAAATAATTATGCATATTAGTGTTAACAATTATCTTACCTTCTCCACCTATTGTTAGTTTATATGTTGCAGAATCTGTTCCATCATCTTCGATATAGGCAATGACACTACCATTCTGTTTCTCTGATATATCCCAACTCTCTATTACTCCTTCTGGTATAACAGTATCTCCTTTTATTACTATACTTGTAGCTTTTCCTCTTATTTCATCAGTATGAAAATCTGTAGGTTCACCAAAAAAAGCCCTTCCTCCACCTTCTGCTCTCATCATTCTATCTTTCATTGATAATCCATCTTTTCCATATACATTTATCTTTACAGCAAACTTTAAATTTCCTCCATCTCCTTAAGGATTATATCCTTCATCAACATACATTCTTATTCTATACCTATTTGTTTCACTACTATTCATACTACTTGTATATAAACTCATCTCTCCTGCAGGACGTCCTGTATAAGAGTTTGCAGTACCATCTTCACTATAAACTCTTGGTGACATTAACTCTTCTTCTTTATCATCTGTTAATCTTGTTAAATATAACTTTATATTAGCCCCATCTATCTTCTTTTCATTTCCTTCTAATACTGTTACATTTTTTGCACTTATCTCATAATTTATATTTACATCTCCTGATATTTCACTACTTATTGTAAAATCAAAATATTCTCCTTCTTTTAATCTTGTTGTTCCTGCACTATCTTTTGTTGGTAAGGCTTTATCTATATTTATAATATTATCACTTTCTTCATATCTCATTGTTATCTCACCTGTTGTTATACTATTTAATATAGCTTACTACTATTAAGGCTACTATCATTAATACTATTAAACCAATTATTACTAATTCTCTTTTTGTTTTTATCATCTTTACTCCTCCTCCCTTTATTTTTCTATACATCAAAAAGAACAAGATATCTCTATCCTGCTCTGTTAACTTAATAATAGCAGAAAAAAGAACTTAGACAAGCCCTTTTATTCATAATTATCTGCTTTAACTTCCATAAAAGCTTGTGGATGATTGCATACTGGACATACATCAAGTGCATCTTTACCAACATATACATGTCCACAATTACGACAAATCCAAATCTTATCTCCATCTTTATGGAATACTCTATCATCTTTAACATTCTTAAGAAGTGTTAAGTATCTTTCTTCATGTTCTTTTTCAATCTTTGCAACACTTTCAAATAGGAATGCTAAACGAGTAAATCCTTCTTCTCTAGCAGTTTCAGCAAAGCCTTTATACATATCAGTCCACTCATAGTTTTCACCAGCAGCAGCATCTTCTAGGTTAGTCATAGTATCAGGAATATCCCCACCATGTAACTCTTTAAACCATAGTTTTGCATGTTCCTTTTCATTATTAGCAGTCTCTTCAAAGATAGCAGCGATTTGTTCATAACCATCTTTTCTAGCTTTTGATGCGTAATATGTATATTTATTACGAGCTTGACTTTCTCCAGCAAATGCTGTCATTAAGTTTTGTTCAGTTTTTGAACCTTTTAATTCCATATTTAATACCTTCCTTCTATAATTTATTTATATTAAAGAGATTTCTCTCTTAATATACTACTTCTATCTTTAAAATTAGTATGAATAAGTTTAATTGCCTTAGGACTATTATGATAGTCAAGATATGTCTTATAGATATCTATGACATCAGGATTTTTATAACAAAATCTAATACTATTATTTTTATCATCTTCTTCTAAGGATAAAGCCCGTTTTTTATTTATTTCATCCATCTTACTAATTGTATTAAGTACTTGTCCACCACCTGATACACACCCTAGAGGGCAATTCATAACTTCTATAAAATCATAACTATCTAAGTCTTTAAGTACTTCTTCAACATTCTTCATACCTTGGATACTAGCAACTCTTAATTTATATGGGCCAATATTTATCGTTGCCTTATTTATTGTACCACTTTTTTCATTTTCTTCAAGAGCTAAAGAGTCTATAATTTTATCTTCTCCTGTTATTATATAGTTAACACATCTTAAAACTGACTCTAATACTCCCCCACTTCTACCAAAGATAAGTCCTGCACCACTTCCTTTTGATAAAAGAGAATCAAACTCTTGAGGTTTTGTTTTAGTAATATCAATGCCTGATTCTTTTAAAAGTAGTACTAATTCACTAGTAGTAAGACATACATCCATTCCCATTTCTGTTCTTCTTATTTCAAACTTCTTAGCAGTACAAGGTGCTACTACAACATTAACTATTTTTTCTTTTGGTATGTTCATCATTTTTAAAAAGTAAGTGTTAATAACAGAACTTTGAATACCAATTGGACTCTTAACAGTGGATAAATGCTCTAATTTATCAGGATGATATATTTCTAAGTACTTAACCCAGGATGGACAACATGATGTAAACATAGGTAAAGTACCTTTGTTCTTTAATCTATTAACTAACTCATGTGCTTCTTCCATAACAGTCATATCTGCACCAAAGGTAACATCAAAGACATAGTCAAAACCTACTTCTTTTAAAGCTCCAACTAACTCTTTTTCAAGAAATGTACCTGGTTCTAGTCCAAAGCCTTCACCAATTGAGGTTCTAATTGCAGGTGCGACTGATATAGTTACAATTTTATCAGTGTCATGTAAATAATTTAAAACTCTTTTATAATCATATTTAGGAACTAAAGCTCCAACAGGACAATTTAAAATACACTGCCCACAGTTTATACACACTGCTTCCTTACATTTCTCATCATAGTTAATTCCTACAACATCTCTACAGATAGTCTTACATCTACCACAATTAATACATCTTTCTTTAATTCTTTTAATACTAGGATTATCTTCATCAATCCTTACTGCCTTACTTAATTCCATAACTACTCTTTCCTTTACAACTATCACATATACCTTCAAATACTAAGTTAATGTGTCTAACATCTTTTAAATTAGAATCTGATAACATATTATCAATTATATTTTTATCTAGAAATACATCAGTAATTTTATTACACTTAAGACAATAAAAGTGATAATGGTCTTTTCTATAATCATAGTGAATACCATCTAGGCATTCTATTCTTCTAATTATATCATCACTAACTAGAGTCTTAACTGTTCTATATATAGTCGCTTGTCCTATATTTTTATCCTTTAATAGATCACACAACTCTTTAATAGTAGGATGATTATAACCATTCTTTAACACTTCTATTATCTCTTGTCTTTGTATTGTATTTCTTTCCATATCTACACCTTATTGATAATTATTATCAATTAAATTATAATAAAATTAAATCTTTAAGTCAACGAAAAAGAACTAAATATTTCTATTTAATTCCTATATATTTTCTTTTAAACTCTTCTAAGTCTTTAAAGTATTTATTCTTAAAATCAATATCATTATTAACAAGACCTAAGTCTTTACTTTGTTTTATTTTATATAAATATCTAAGCTTCATTAACTCTTCTTTTTCACTTTTCATAATCTTACGAATACTTAACTATATTCTTTAACCTCCTAATCACTTTCTTTTCTATTCTTGAAATATAAGATTGACTTATACCAAGTAGTTCTGCAACTTCTTTTTGAGTTAATTCATTATGTCCCATAAGTCCATATCTTAATATAATAATATCTCTATCTCTTGGATTTAGTTTCATTACTTCATCTAACATTAATTTTTTATCAGTCTCTTCTTCTATTCCCTTAGTAACTATATCTGCATCAGTTCCTAAGATATCTTCAAGATGTAACTCATTACCTTCAGCATCAAAGCTTAATGATGCGTCGATACTAACTTCTGTTTTAGACTTTTTAATCTTTCTTAAATACATTAATATCTCATTATCAATACAACGTGAAGCATAGGTAGCAAGTTTTATATTTTTATCAGGTTTAAAAGTATTTATTCCCTTTATAAGACCAATTGTACCTATACTAACTAAATCTTCTAAATCTACTTTAGTATTTTCATACTTTTTAGCAAGAAAAACGACTAATCTTAGGTTATGTTCTATTAACACATCTCTTGCATGAATATCACCATCCATTGCCATAACTAAATAGGCTTCTTCATCCTCTTTAGATAATGGTTCTGGTAAGATATCACTACTACCTACATAAAATATCTCACAACTCTTATCAAGTAAAAATGCTACTAAGTAAAGTAAACTAATCATTTAAAGTTCCTCCTCTATCATATTGGGAAGTATGCAAGATGCTCCCTTTATTTCTATTTTTTTAGGACTAATACCTAATAGGTATTTCTTTGTAATTAAATTATCATCTATCTTTAATTCCTCTATTTCTATACATCTAAGTAAACTATTAGAATCTACTGTTTTAAATGGTACTAAAATAGATTCTTCTAAACTAAGATTTATTTCACTAGAATTAATTAAAATAACTCCTCTTTTCTTATAAGGGTCTTTAATATTATTACCAGTATCTAAAAAACCTAAAGTATTAACTACACCTTTTTTACATTTAATAGATACTTTATGTAATAGTTCTCTTTTCTTTTTCTCATTCTCCATTGTTTTATGGTATAAATAAAAGATTATAGGGCTACTAACTAAAATAATAATTAAGTTTAGACTAGTTCCATCATGAATAAAGATAAAACCTTTTTGTTTATAACTAAACTGATTATTTAAAAAGTAGATAAGTCCTCCTAAGATAATACTATTTCCATAAAGACTCTTTATAAGATTAAAAAATAACTCTTTAGATGTTATCTTAAAGCCAACTAAAATCATAATAATGCTTATTACTACTTTAAAAAGAAATAAAGAAATATTATTTAAGGGTAGGAATAAAAGAAAGGTACTAAGACTTCCTAGAAATGAAGATATTACTAATCTTCTTTTTTTAGAAAAGACTTTACACTCAATACTAACAGTCATTAAAAGGAGTAAATCAAACATGAAATTAATAAAGAATATTAGATCTAAATATACTTTCATTCCTACCACCGTTTTAAGTATATAAAAAAAGAAACGAATAATTTGTCGTTTCTAGGATATATAAGTTTTAATTTTATCATGAGTAAAATCAAACATAACCATACCATTTATTTGAGTGTTGTAAATAATTGAACCATTTTCTTCTAATCTTTCAATTACTTCTTTATGGGGATGATTAAATTTATTATCTACTCCTGCTGATATTAAAGCATAAGTAGGATTAACTTTATCTATAAACTCTTCACTACTACTAGTTCTAGAGCCGTGATGTCCTACTTTAAGTATTGCAATATCGCTTATATCATAATTATCTAATATGTATTCCTCACTTTTAATACTAGCATCTCCCATAAACAGTAATCTCTTATCATAAATAGTACTATATAAAACTAAACTACTATCATTTTCATCAGGATAAGTATTAGATATAACTAAAAAGTTAAAGTTACCTAAATTAAAGCTATCTCCTTCTGTTAATTTGTAATGATTAGAAGAACTCTTCCATATCTTTTTCTCTAAGGTATTTAACTCATTACCATTAAAGAAAACATTTTTAACCTCTATCTCATCCATAATTGTTAAAGCTTCCCCTGCATGGTCATAATCTCCATGAGTTAAAACTAAGTAGTCTAATTTTGTTATTCCTAAAGTTTTAAGAAAATTAACTAAATAAACACCATTACTTGCCCTTTCATACTGCGTCCACTCTTCA
Organism: uncultured Mycoplasmatota bacterium; assembly: GCA_946497375.1. The sequence continues at coordinate 23,795 of CAMMKE010000001.1, read as the reverse complement.
GTATAATAAGACATAACCCCTCCTGTATCTATTAACATAGACTTATTATTAGATGTAATTAAAAATGAATCTCCCTGCCCTACATCTATCATATATAAAGCATCTTTTGGAAATATTTTAGGATAAGAGTAATGTATTATTACCAAAAGAAGTATTAATAATAAAAATATCTTCTTCTTTGCATTAACAAATAAATAACTAAATATTAGGATATAGTATAATAAATAATAAACTATATTAAACCGCGCTAGAGTTATATAACCTATATTAAAGTGAGATAAGAATGTAACACTTTCTTCAAAGATATTTATAAAAAACTCTAAAATAAAAGATAAAAATGGTATAAAGAAACAAATTATAGATAAGGGAAAGATAATTACGTTAATAAAAGGAACATAGAATAGATTATAAACTATACTAAGAGGATTAGTATAAGAAAAATGATATAAAGAAATGGGTAAACTAACTAAGAAGCTTACCCATGATACTTCCAATAAGTCTATTATCTTACCTTTACTTTTCTTATTATTCATGTATAAGATTAACGTACAACTTATAACGGTAGAGTACTGAAATCCTACATCAAATATGTAATAGGGATTTATAAAGAATAGTATACTTAAAGATAATAGAATTAAGAAAAGAGGTCTAATATTCAAGTTAAAAGTGTTATTAAGAGAAAATACTAAACTAAATATTAAGGCTCTATCAATCGCTGCACATTCTTCTATTATTAGGTAATAACAAATTAGAATGCAAAAGACAAAAAGCAAATTATTAAGATTTATGGTTTTCTTACGTAGAGTAATAATAGAAATTAGAAAACTTATTTGTGTTCCTGATAGAGCGAAAAGATGAGAAATACCAAGATCTCTAAAATCTTCTTCTAAAGTAGTATCAAAGGAAGTATCATCTCCTAAGAAGAAAACTTTTATATAACTCCCTACTTTATCATTACTAATACTACTTCTAACAGCATTTCTAATACTATATAAAATATTATTTTTTTTATGTTTAATATAATAATCAGATACTTTCATTATATAAAAAATCTTTTGGTATTTTAGGTAGGTAGGATAGGAAAAACCATAAAAATTTTTACTAGAAATGGGTTCGTTCAACTCTCCTTTTAAAGTAAGAGTATCACCTAATGAAAGTTCTTTCTTTGTTTTATTTAATTCTTCTTCGGTATCGAAGTAATAAGTGGCGATAAGTTTTTCTTTTGTTTTAAGTGTCAGTGTCATTTTATTACCTTGATATTTTATAGATTCTATTACTCCTTCTACTTTAGTTTCACTCCCTTCAAACTTAGAGGTAAAATCTATATTTATATAAATAACAAGATAAATCAAACTAATTATAAATAACGTAATATAAATAGATTTAAATAGTAATACTTTCCTTAATATCATCAAAGATAGCATCTCCTATGCCATTAACTTCTTTTAACTCTTCAATATTTTGAAATGCTCCTACTTCTTTCCGATATTTTATAATTGCCTCAGCTTTCGCTTCCCCAATACCTGGAAGCATCATTAACTCATCAATAGTTGCTGTATTAAGTGATATTTTACCACTAATAACTACACTACCTGAACTAGTATCATCAGTACTATCTTCAATGCAAGCATCGTTTTCAATACCATTTTGATTTTTACAGGCTTCTTGTTCTATTTCTTCTTGTTCTTTAGTTTCTGTAAAATTTGCTACTTCATCAAAACTATAAACAATAATAACCATTTCATCTTTAACTTTCTTAGAAAGATTTAAAACTGAAGTATCGGCAACTTCTGTTAAATCACCTGCTAATCTAATAACATCAATAACTCTACTTCCTTCTTTAACAGTATATATTCCAGGATTAATAACTTCTCCTTTAATATCTACCTGATAGTAAACATCACTTGTCTTTTCCTCCTCTTCATCCTTTTTGACATCTTTCTTTGTATTTAAAACAATATTTTCATCTTCTTTATCTTTCGAGTCAAAATTTTTATAGATAAAGATAGATGCTACGACTAATAGCAAAACAAGTCCTAAACCACAAAGAATAATCTGTTTTTTATGACGATAAGTAAAAGTCATTTCTTTTCCTCCTTTCCAGTTACGATACTAACAGAAAGGAAAAATAATTGCAAAAAGCAAATTTTACAAATTCATACCCAAAAAGGTGGTGAATTTTGTAAATTCGCCCCCTGAAAATGCAAAATTGGCCCCCAAAATAGGGGTCAATTTACAAAATTCATACTTTTTTTATTTTTTTTCATCTCTTAGTCTATTTTCAATGTTAACACGCTGAACTATTGTTAATGCTACCATCAAACATAAAGTAAAACTACCACCATAACTCATAAATGGCAAAGGAACTCCTGTCATTGGCATAAGTCCAAATAAGCCCATTAAATTGACTACAACATGTAAAAAGATATAGACAGCAACACCATAACAAAGTAAAGCTCCTCTATTAGTATAACTATTCCTACCTATTTTTAATATTCTATAAAGTAAGTATAAATAAGATAAAATAATAACAATACCTACAACAAGTCCTAATTCTTCAACAGTAATAGCAAAAATAAAGTCAGTATATGGATATGGTAGATATAAATATTTTTGAGTACTATTACCAAGTCCTATACCTGTAAGTCCTCCATTATTAATAGCAATATACCCATTACATACTTGATTACCTGTATCAAGTAATCTATCACATGGTCTTGTAAAATTAAATCTTTCAAGTTGGCGTGCTTGTAATATACTACCACCAGTCATAATTAATACCGCTCCTATAATTACTAGCATACCAAGAAATAAACCTATTACTTTTAACTTTGATAGTAAAGGGACTGGGGATGCAAAAAACATTAATCCTGTTATAGCAGCAAAGATAATCGCTGTACCTAAATCTGGTTGTAACATAATTAAAAATATTATTAAGACCCCTATTATTAAAGGAATAATAGCAATGAAAAAATTATTTAATCTCTTCTCATGAACTTCATAAAACCTTGCCATAAATACTATCATAATTATTTTAATAAATTCACTAGGCTGTAAAGTAAAAGGTCCTATAGGAATCCAACTAATCGCATAGTTTGTCGCTTTACCATAGATAAGTAAAAGAATTAACACTACAACAAAAGCTACTAAAAGGATATTAGACATCATTCCATAAAACTTAGTATTAAATTTAACCATAATTATACAAAAGATAAAACTAACTAGTAAAAATAATCCTTGTCTTAAAAAGTAAGCATAAGGACTACCGCCATTCATATAAGAAGTAACATTACTAGCAGAGAATATCATAACTAGCCCTAAAACAAAGAGAACTAAAGTTAAAATGAATAAAGGTTTATCAAGATTTTTAATTATATCTTTAAATTTAGTCATTAAATTTCTAAACCTCCTTACATCTTTAGTCTTTTTCTTTAAGAATATCATAAAATTAAAACAGTTTAAAGTCACCTAGTCAAATTCATTAACAATTTGACATATTTTTTCATATCTTATAATAGAAAAAGGAGGTTTTTAACTATGTATTATTATGGTGGTGGATCATTTAATTCATTCCCAAGTTGTGGATGCTCTAATCAATGGTTTTATCCTAGTTGTGGATGGGGATGGGGCAATAACAACAACAATAACTATGCCATAATTTTAGTTTTATTTATACTACTAGTTATTGTAATTGGTGCAAGATTTACCCGTTAAGAAAGGTTTTCCTTTCTTTTTTTTTATATTTATGTTAGAATATAGCAAGAAATGGGGTATTTAGATGTTAAAAAATAAAGATATATTAGATGAAAAAGATAAAAGATTAAGATTAGTTAGTAAAGATGTTACTTTTCCATTAAGTAAAGATGATTTAAAGACTATAGACTTAATGGTAGAATATCTAACTAATAGTCAAATAGAAAGATTATCAGAAAAGTATAATTTAAGACCTGGTATGGGTATGGCGGCAATTCAATTAGGTATTCCTAAAAGATATTTAGTAATTGTTCATGAAGTAGATGAAGAAGAGTTTGATACTTATATTATTTGTAATCCTAAAATTATTAGTAATTCAAGTGAAAAGATATATGTAGAAATGGGAGAAGGATGCTTATCTGTAAACCGTGAAGTTGATGGTATTGTTCCAAGATATGCTAGAGTTACAGTAGAAGGCTATGATACTAAAGGCAATAAAATAAAAGTACGAGCAAGAGAAGAACTTGCTATTGCCTTTCAACACGAAATAGATCATTTAAATGGGGTTATGTTTACAGATTATATAGATCCTAAAAATCCCTATAAAGACAGTGATAAATATAGAGCAATTTAAAACAGGTTTTACCTGTTTTTATTTTATGCCTTTTTTCATGCCATAGTATAAAGCTAATACTTGCAATTTATTATCATCTTTATCCAAGTCAGGTACTTCTTCTAATAATTCATTAAAAGCTGTTACCGTTTCATCATAAGTAAGCTTGGCAAGAATTTCTCCATTAAGAACTTTATTCTTATCTTCTCTATTTTTATATAAAGCATTACTAGCAATATCTAGGGTTATATCACCTTTTTCTAAATATGTATGAAAATGTCCTCCTACAAATAAATTGCCATTATAAGAAAGTACTGCTTTATAATCTCTATTTTCTTTTAAAAAATCAAAACTTCTCTCATGACAACAGTTAATAAGTGTTTTTTTTAAAATATATGATGATTTCGTGTTTTTAAAAATCTCACTCGCTTTATAAATCTTTATAGTTCCTAGATTAGTTTTAAGTATATATAATATCCCATCATCTTCCTCACCAATTACGCCAGGCCAAAGTATACTTCTATCTTTTTCATTATCTAATAAATCATAAATTGCATTTTGAATAGAATAATGATAATTAATATTATATTTATTTAATATCTCCTCTAAAACTTGATATTTACCTTTCTTTTTTAGATAAAAGCAATTATAAAGAAGAGGATTAAGAGGACTATCATCGCACTTATGAAATTGTCCTATTTTTCTTAAATCATTAATAACGCATTCTATTATTTGATTATCTAAATCTGAATATCTAATTTCTGTATTATCATCATATTCATCAATTATATTAATTTTCAAAAAATCCCCACCCTTTTAACTACTGTACTATATTATAACACTTTTTACATAAAACATAATATTTTATTTTGTTTTTAGATTTACAAAAACTCTCTTCCTTGCTAGAATTAAATAGGAGGATCTTATGAAGAAATACATTGTTTTATTATTTTTGATTATTTTATTTGGATTTACTTTTGCCTTTAGACGTCCTTTATATAATTTATATAGAACTTATTTTGTTAAAGAAAATAAAGATGTAACTTTAACGGAGTCTAATGATTATACAAGAGATTATGATTTTAATTATGTTAAAAGAACAGATGATTTTACTCCTAGTAGTTATCAAGATTTATTAAATATTTATTATACTGTTTTAAATTCGGGAGAAAAAGAGTTTTCATTCTACTGTACAGATGAATATAGTGAGTGTATAAATGATGTAGATAGTCTTGCTAATAATCAAAAAGTTTTATCTACTATTAATAATTTTGTTCATCCTTTCAATAGTTTTAAGCATCTAGAAACTAGTTATGATGATTATGGCAAAGTAACTTTAAAGATTGAACATAACTATACTAGTAATGATATAAAATTAATAAATGCTAAAGTTAAAGAAATAGAAAATGAAATTTGGAATAGTTCTATGAGTAATGAAGACAAGATTAAAGAAGCTCATAATTATATTATTAATAATAGCAAATATGATAAAGATAGAAGTGATAATAATATTGTAAGATATAAATCAGATACTGCCTATGGTACTCTTTTAGAAGGTTATAGTTTATGTGGTGGTTATACTGATGCGATGGAATTATTTTTAGAAGATATGGGAGTTAAGAGTTATAAGATATCATCAGAAAATCATGTTTGGAATGCTGTTAATTTAGATAATACTTGGTATCATTTAGACCTTACTTGGGATGACCCAATTACTACTGATGGTAGTGATATCTTAGAATATAATTTCTTCTTAATAACTACTAGTGAGTTAAATGAATTAGAAAATGAACAACATAACTATGATAAAAATGTTTATAGTGAACTAGCTACTTAAAAAATATGTTAGAAAATGATTCTTAACATATTTTTTTATTACAATCAGAAATAATCTACTTCTTTAACTGCTTTTCTTTAAAATCAAGTTCTAAATTGTCATAAATTTTTATTTCGTCATTATTATGAAAGAAAGAATTTATTAAGTCCATATCGGAAATATTATTTTCTAAAATCCATATACATTTACTTATAAAATTATGAGTAACAACAAGTACTGTTTTTTCCTCATATTTTGTATGTATTTCACTAAGAAAATTACTTACTCTCTTTAATCCTGCTAATAAAGTTTCTGCTCCTTCCGGGGTTCTATCCATATCAAGTGAATTCCAAGCTTTTTTATCTATACTTTCTCTTGATGTACCTAATAGCGTCCCTGGGTCTCTTTCTGCTAATCTTTTATCTAATATAATACTATTTTGAGGTACAACAATATTAGCTGTTTGTATAGCTCTATCTACAGGTGAAGAGTAAACAACATCAAATTTAACATTTTGCAATTCATTTCTAATTTTTGTAGCTTGCTCTATCCCTTTTTTTGTTAGCTTTTCATCATTCCATCCACTAACAACTTTTTCAATATTAGATGGTACTTGTCCATGTCTAACAACATATAAATTCATTACAAAAACCTCCTATTTATTAAAGAACTGTTTATCACTAAATATTTCTAACGGATAAATTCTATTTTCAATATAATCTTTAATGATATTTTTACCAACCAAATAATTTCTAAGTTGTTCTTCTGTCATTTTTTCAATATCTTTAATATCTATCCACTTAACATCAACAATTTCGTTGGAGTCAAATTCTATTTTTCCACCAATTACTTCTGCAACAAAGCGTATAATGACATGCGTTTCATTTCGCAATTCTGTTTCACATATAGGTAATACACCTTTTAATTTTACATCTAATCCTGTTTCTTCTTTTACTTCTCTAACTGCTGCATCTGTAACATTTTCAAACTCATTAACATGACCTGCAGGAAAATTCCACTGTCCATAACAAAAATCCAAGCCTTCTTGTACCATTAAAATTTTATTATCTTTTTCAACTACACAACCTGCAATAATTTTCATAAAAGTTACATTCCTTTCTTTTTTATGTATAGTAATTAGACTCTTGAACTGAAATTATTTATTCTTTTCCATCATTTTCTTAGCCATCTTCAGGATGAATTTATTAGTAGCAGAAACCTTTTCTCTATCTTTCTTATAGCCTAATGTTTTTAAAGCATTATCAGCATAATCAACACATAAATCAACTCCTGAGATAAAACTTGCCATACTTGACCCTAAAAAGACAATAGGCCCAGCCATCTCAACACTATCTGCAAGACGATGAGCAACTCCTGTTTCTGCTAAAAGGGCTTCTTCGCCACCAGCCATCTTTTCAAATTCATCTTTCATACCTGTATCAGTAGAGCCTGGCATTACATTATTAATGCGGATACCTTGTTTTCCTAGTTTAATAGAGGCTTCACAGGCATACTCTGATAAACATCTTTTAGAGTACATGTATGCAAAAGTTGCAGGTGCTATTTTGGCAAGAGATTCTACTACACTCTCTAATTCTTTCCAAGTACTTGCATTTACTACCTTACTCTGTTCTTTTCTAAACTCTTTCCAGTTAAGTCCTGCCGTACTTGTTACATAGACAATACTACCACCTTTACTCATTCTCTTAGTTAAATATTCTTCTGTAATATAAAAGTTAGCAGTGTAATTGCAGTTAAATGTTGTCATATAATCCGTTTTAGAACCAGATAGTCCTGCCACTCCAAAGAAACAGTCAATATGCTCAGGAAGTTTACTAAATAAGTTATCTATCTCTTCTTTTTTTGATAAATCACATTTTATAAACTCTTTAATACCCTTAACATCACATGTATTTAAGTCAACAGCATAACAACTAGCTCCTAAATCTACTAGCATTTCTACTGTTGCCTTACCCATACCACTACTAGCTCCTGTTACTACACAAACTTTATCCTTATAACCAAAATAATCTTTCATATAAACACTACCTTTCTAAAATAAGTATAGAAAAACAAAAGAAAAAAGTAAATAATTTATAGAAAATTTGATACTTTTTACAGTTTATATGATTTTCCGGTAGAATAATTTATTACTCGCGGGCCATCTACAAGCGAGATAATTTTCGTAAAAAGAAAATCATCTTATATATTATATGAAGTTTTCCTCATCTAATACGTTTTGGTTATATCATAAATGGTACTAGCATGTAAAGATGTTTTTGTAATTTTATTTTTTATTTCTCCTCACCTTATTTTTGTTTTTTTTAGTTTTATCTTCATCAAAATCAATAACACCTTCCCATTCAAAAGGTTTTAAATCTTTAAGGACCTCTGATGCATTAAGTATAGGTCTTTTTTGTTGAAAAAAACCTTCAGGAAACTTTGTTATGCTTTTCTTTGACATATAACATTTCCTCCCTTATATAAAATTTAATACAATTATATATTATCATTAATGTAACAAATATTCAACACATTTTTAAATTCCATTAATAAATTATAAATTATTGATTAAATCTTTTGTTTTGTGTTCAACATTTAAACTTATAACTAGTTTTATTAATTTGTCTAACATATCATCACTTAAACGACCGATAACTTTATAATCTATTTTATCTTTCTTAAAATAGAATAAATCATCTGCCCTAATATAACCACTTTTGTTATTAACATTTCTACCATTGATTTTGTTAGGTGTGATTTCTAGATTACTTTTAATTTTTAACTTTCTTTTCTTATGGCTTTCACTATGAAAACTACACATAACATTGGAAATAAAATCATATGAGTAACTCTCTATTATCCCTGCTTCATCATTAATTACCACAAAAGAGTGTCTAGGAACAACAATACCATTCTTATCTTTGAACTCTTTAACAATAATTATGTCTCCAACTCTACACATAGATACCCTCCTTTCTTTAATATTCACACAAGAAAAAAATACTTGTGTCTACTATATTATTAACGATATCTTTATTTTTGCTCTTTTAATTATTGCACAAAAAAACTAGAGTTTTTACTCTAGTCTCTTATCTTTATTACTTATCTCTTAATTCTACATCTAAAGTAGTAGTTACCTTCTTAATAATATTATCAAAGACATTCATTACTTCTTCATCTGTTAAAGTCCTATTACTATCCATAAATGTTAAGTTATAAGCGATAGATTTCTTATCATTATCAATTTTTTCATAAACATCAAAGACATTTATTTCACTAAGTAGTCTGCCTCCTGCTTTCTTAATAACTGTCTCTACTTCACTTGATGACATAGACTTAGGTACAATAAAGGCAACGTCTTTAACTATTGTTGGGTACTTTGAAGCTTCTTTATATTTTAAAGACTTAACTTTCGTCATTAAAGCATTTAAAGATAACTCACAAACATACACTTCGTCTTTACAAGTTTTAGGATGAACTCTACCCATAATACCAATTCTTTTACGGTCAAGAAGGATATCTGCAGATACTCCTGGATGTAAGTCTTTAACATTACTATTAACGAAGCTATAACGGTTTTTAAAGCCTAAGTAATCAAGAATACTTTCAACTATTCCTTTCATCAAGTAAAAGTCTACTTTCATTGAACCTTTCCAAGGATTAGTAACATAGTTACCTTTCATAAGAAATGCTATCTTAGACTCTTCATTATATGATTTATCATAAGTTTTAGCAATCTCATAGATATTTATATCTTCTACCTTACGAGCTTTATTATAGTTATAAGTATTTAATAGAGATGGTATTAAACTTGTTCTAATAACACTCTTATCGATACTCATAGGATTAGGTAAAGTAATTCTCTCTTTTTCTTCATAATCAAAGCTAGCAGCCATAGATGGTGATACTAAAGTATAAGTCTTAACTTCATTAAGTCCTAAACTTCTAAGTCTTTTAGAAATAGCTTTACGATATTTAACATCACCTACATACTCTCCTCTTTTTAATTCTATCTTAGGAAGAGTTCCTTTGATATTTTGATAACCATAAAGTCTACCTATCTCTTCTGCTATATCATTAACATTAGATTCAATATCAAGTCTTCTACTAGGAATAGTTACCTTAAACTTACCATCTTTAATAGTATAAGGAAAATCTAATCTTTCAAGTTCATGTTTCATAATATCTTCATCTATTTTAATTCCTAGCATTTTATCTACATCTATAGGATAGAACTCTACTACTTTAGGAGTTTTATCTATTTTATCGTGTTTAACAGTACCAGATAAAATAGTAGCATTAGCATATTTTTCTAGTAAATGGCAGGCTCTATCAAGAGCATAATTAGTATATTCATAACTAAGTCCTTTACCATATCTTATACTAGCTTCACTTCTAAGGTCTAAGTGAGATGCCGTATACCTAATACTAACAGAATCAAAGATAGCTGCTTCTATCAAAATATTTTTAGTAGTAGGCTCAACTTCTGTATTAGCACCTCCCATAACACCAGCGATACAAACAGGTTTTTCTCCATCAGTAATAATGATATCACTATTTCTTAAAACTCTTTCTTTATCATCTAAAGTAGTAATCTCTTCTCCTTCTTTTGCATCTCTAACTAGTATTTTATCACCTAGAGTATCTTTATCAAAGAAGTGAAGAGGCTGACCAAACTCTAACATTACATAATTAGAAATATCTACAACGTTATTTATTGGTCTCATACCAACAGAAAGTAATCTTCTTTTAATAAAGTCAGGTGACTCTTTAATTTCTACATTAGTAACCATTTTCGCTAAGTAATAAGGACACTTAGTAGTTTCTACTTCTAGTTTAAAATGATTATTAATATTATCTTTATCTTCGCTATAAGATAAATCTGGTAGTGTTACTTTTCTATTTAATATTGCAGATATTTCATAAGCAAAGCCGATATGATAGTAACAATCATTATTACGATGTTTATGAATATCTAACTCATATAATGTATCCTCAAGTCCTAAATAAACAAGAGGGTCTTTTCCTACAGGAGCGTCGCTATTTAACTCTTCAATACCTTTAGCATAGGTCTCATCATTTTTCTCTTCAAGACCAAGTTCATATAAAGCACAAATCATACCACTAGACTCTACTCCTCTAATTTTACTTGCTTTAATAGCAAAGTCACCTGGAAGCACTGCTCCTGGTAAGGCTACTATTACTTTAAGTCCTTCACGAACATTAGGTGCCCCACATACTATTTGTTGTAATTCGTCTTTTCCTACATCAACCATACATAAATGTAAATGATCACTATTAGGGTGATCTACACAAGATTTAACTTCACCAATAACTAGATTATCTATCTTATTAGTAATAACTTTCTCAACATTAATACCAGCTTCAGTAATTTTAATTGCTAGCTTTTCTAAATCTTGGTCAGATATATCTATATAATCTTTTACCCACTCTAAATTAATCATTGTTATCTAACTCCCCTCTATCAAAATTATTAACTTCTCTTAAATCAGTATTATAGAAAACTCTTATATCATTAATACCATACTTAAGCATTGCAACACGTTCTGCTCCAAAACCAAAAGCAAAGCCTGACCAAACACTAGGATCAAATCCACCCATTCTAAGAACATCTGGATGAACCATACCTGCGCCTACAATAGTAATCCAACCTGTATGTTTACAAATATTACAGCCTTTTCCTTTACAATTAAAACAACTAATATCTGCTTCAACAGAAGGCTCTGTAAATGGATAATAACTAGGTCTTAATCTAACTTCAACACTATCACCAAATAACTTTTTAAATACAACTTCAAAAGTACCTTTTAAGTCAGATAGTGATATATCTTTATCTACAAGTAGTCCTTCTATTTGCATAAATTGATGAGAATGAGTCGCATCATCATCATCTCTTCTATATGTCTTACCAGGACAAATAACTCTAACTGGCTTCTTACCTTCTGCTTTTAACATTGTTCTAACTTGAACTGGTGAAGTTTGACTTCTAAGTAATATCTCTTCTCCTTCAATATAGAATGTATCTTGAGCATCTCTTGCAGGATGTCCTTTAGGTATATTTAACATCTCAAAGTTATATTTATCTTCCTCAACTTCAGGTCCATCTACTACGTCATAACCCATAGACATAAAGATTTCTTCTACTTCTTCTATTAATTTCTCTAAGATATTAGGAGAACCTATACTAACTTTAGTAGAAGGCAAACTAATATCAATAGATTCACTATCTAACTTTTTATTTAACTCATCTTCCTCAAACTTATCTTTCAATGCATTATACTTCTCATTAAAGTAATTTCTTAAAGAATTAACTTCCATACCAAACTCTTTTTTCTTATCATTAGGAACGTCTTTAATCTTACTATTAAGTTCAGTAATAATACCTTTCTTACTTAAGTATTTAATGTGTAGTTCATTAAGTTTTTTTAAGTCCTTAACATTTTCTAAATCTTTCTCAATTTCTTTTTTAATATCTTCTATATTCATATTAATACATCTCCTTTATCTTAATTAATCTTTTTATATGAGGAACATCTACATCTTTTTTAGGACTATAGTAAATTGCATTAAGTCCTGCATTTCTCGCCCCTAATATATCTTTATCATAATTATCTCCTACCATAACACATTCACTAGGTTTATAAGGCCAACAAGTATCAAGAAATCCTCTCTCGCTTGGTTTCATAAAATGTTCATCTGCTATTATTTCTTTAAAGTATGAATCTAGCCCTACTTTTTTAAGTCTTCCTACTTGAGTCTTTGTAAACCAATTTGAATAAATAACATTCTCTATTCCTTTGTTATTTAAATAATCAAGAACCTCTACCGCTCCAGGATGAATAGTTTCATTAATATTTATCATATAATCAATCCATTTATCAATTAACTCTGGACTAATCATAACACCACTTCCTATACTTAGAAAATGACTGAACAAATATTTATTATATCTAGGATATTCTCTTTCAAAATCATTGATTAAAGTTCGACATTGTTTATTAAACTTAAGAAAATCTTCTTCACTTAAATTATCTTTAAAGAACTTCTCTTCTATAGAAAAATCTCCATCTAAAATAGTACCATCAAGGTCCCAAATAAATCGTTTAATCATAACCTTCCTCCTAAAATAAAAATAACTATAACTTAAGGGTGTTAAACTAACACTGTACCACCTTAATTTATAGTTATTATAACTATCTCATTAATCTTAACGCGAATTAACGCCTACAATTTTGTTATAGGAACTCTTAAGACGAATTCATAAACTATTCTTATCTATTTCCACCTACCATAGACTCTCTAAAAAAGAAATCATTTACTACTACTTCTTAATCACAGCCATTTCATGAATTACTATACCATATTTGAAAGTTAAATGTAAATAGAAAATACTATTTTTTATTGAGTAAATATTTTTTTTCTAGCTCTAAAACTTTCTCTCTTCTTTCTTTCATTTCCACTAGATAGCTATAGTTATAATCTCCCTCTAGATAGTTAGTCAAATTCCTTGCCATTAAATTATTCATATAATCATCATAATTATCAGTATATACTTCAGCATTATATAACTGTTCTATTAAAATCTTTAAATCACTAAGACTTCTTGTATCATTAGTAATATCTAATCCTTCTAAAACTCTCTTATAATTATCAATAGCTATTGTACCACTATCTAGTCCTAATAAAATCATTTTTCTAAGTTCTTTTTTTCTAGGAATAAATATACCTAAGGTACTTCTTACATATAAAGCCCCTTTTATAGTAAAACTGTTCCATTCTTTTAAATTATTTATACTATCATAAATATCAACACCTATTTGTTTTAACAACAAGTTATAACTATTAATAGAAAGATTACCATTTTTACTTGTCTCTTTATCAATAAACTTTTTCCTATCTTTCATGATCTCTAAAGGATAATCAAACTTTTCTTTACCATTAATCATAAATACCCCTCTTTCTAATAAAGCATATTATATACTAAACCAAATCTAAAGTAAAGTAATAGTTTTTACATCATAATTATTACTAAAATGACTACTAAATATAAATTGACCTTTACTATCTTTTAGCATATTTATAATCTCTTTAATTATTCTGCTATCTAAATTACTATCCAAATCATCTATTATTAAGACTTTTTCTTCTTTAATAGTTTTTAGTATAAAAGGTATAATTGCAAAGACTATTCTATTACTTTTAGATTCATCTCCATAATCTATTATATAGTTTTTACTATCTATATTATGCTTAAATTTAGTATTATAACCAACTTCTTTTCCTAGCATAATTCTTTTAACATTATAATCTATAATATTAACATTAATCTTTTTATAGAAGTCTAAAACATAAGGTTTTAACTTATTATTAGTATCTTTACTATATAGATTAAATGATGGTTCAATAAGACTTTTTACATCTAAACAAATCCCTATAGTTGATGTTAAGAAGATATATACTTCGTTCAAATCATCTTTAGCATAGCTTAAAAAGAGTCTATTATCTAAAACCATCTTAGATACATTTTTAAGTTTTTTATCATTAAAGGTATAAGTTTTATTTATTCTTTCAAAGATAATATTTTCTTCTTTTTCATCATAGTAGTATAAATACTCTTTATCTATAGTATTTTTATTAAAAATAAAGCCATAAATATACTTAGTATTATTTATAAGAAAAGTTATCTTAAAACTACTAGGTTTATCATTATATCCAAATGTATTTAAATAGCCATTACCTTTTTTAAGTATTAAACCAACAGAATTAAGTATCTTTAATAAGTTAGTTTTACCACTATTAAAGCCTCCATTTATATTAACAATATTACTATTCATATCAAAAGTTATTTTATCCTTAAATGAGAAAAGATTCTCTACTTCTACTTCTAAAATCATAAATATCTCCCCTAAAATTAAAAGTAGTGCTAAACACTACTATACAGTCATTAATTCTTTTTCTTTATCTTTATAGATATTATCTATATCTTTATTATAGTCATTAACAAGGTCTTGAACATCCTTCATCATACCTTTTTCTTCATCTTCAGGTAGTTCCATCCTCTCTATCTTTTCATTAGCTTCATGTCTAATATTTCTAATAGATACTTTAGCATCCTCTGCCATAGCTTTAACTTGTTTAGTAAGTTCACGTCTTCGCTCTTCTGTTAAAGCAGGTATAACTATTCTAATAGTCTCTCCATCATTAGATGGATTAAATCCTAGATT
The DNA here is from genome assembly GCA_946497375.1 of uncultured Mycoplasmatota bacterium. The sequence continues at coordinate 8,425 of CAMMKE010000001.1, read as the reverse complement.
AGCGGCAATTATTGCTTTCTCAATATTACCTAAGCATCCTCTATCAAAAGGTTTAATTAATAACTGAGTCGCTTCAGGAACTGATATAGTTGCAAGGCTCTTTAATGGAGTCATAGATCCATAATAATCAACCATAACACCATCTAAACTAGAAGGATTAGCACGACCTGCTCTAACTGTAGTAAAACGTTTCTCTAAGTTAGCAAGAGTTCCTTTCATTTTATTTTCAATATCACTAATAAATTCACTATTCATATAAATATCTCTCCTCAGTTAAATTTTACTATAAAGAAAAATAAATATCAATAACTTTATATATTTTTTAGAACAAGTAAAGTATCAAAAAGGCAAAAAAAAGCACGGCCAAAAGACTTCGCCTTTTAGGGCCGTGTTTTACTACTTCTTTATTAACTTTGCAAAATATATGGATTCCATCTACTTCCATCACCGTCAACAATCTTGATACTAGATTTTAGAAAGACGACTGGGCGGACACCATAAGTACCGCTCGCATTATTGTTGAGAACAGATCCTTTGGGGCCCAGATCAAACACACTGCGATAATTAGAGGCGCTGGGAGTGATTGTCCATTCAGCTGATGAGTTAAATATCCAATCATTATTCTTACAATCACTAAAATCACTGCTATTCCACTTATATAATTCTTTATTTAAACAAGAATTTCTATCAGTTGTGGTCCCTCCACTTGTAGCATATCCATAATCACTTAGATACATTAACCCTACTTTTCCAGTCCAACTTGTACTTCTGCCAAAATATACCTTTGTTCCTCGCTCATATGAGTACCAGTGACTTGTTAATCCATTACTTGCACTAGTATAATCAGATGTTCCTCCTAAATACCATACAGCATCACCTATCATATTTTTAGCATCTTCGCTTAAGCTATTGGTCCAATAGCCCCCACTATTTAAATTAGTATTTAAAGTTGCATTAGGCCACTTATTAGTATTATTAGAGTCCCATGCCATATTTCCAATAGATTCATCTCTTATTAGTTTTAATCTTTCTTCAACATTACCTGTTCCATCATCTACACTAAATACTCCTATTATTCTCCATGTTTCATTATTAAAAGTTACATAGTTATTAGGATTTGCTCCTATATATCTATAATCTGTTAAAGCAGTTGTTTGTTCTGTGGCAGGATGAGAGAAAGTCCACATCTCTTTTTGTTGTTCACTTGTTGCACTATTGAAGTCTAAATCTTCTGGATTTGCTTTTGCAAGTATTGTATCAACTGCTGTTGGTACTGGTTTATCTCCATCTTTACCATAGACATTAACTTGTACACTAAATTGTAATCCTCCTCCATCCCCTTGTGGATTATAATCTTCATCTACATACATTCTAAGTCTATAAGTATTACTTTCATTAGAATTCATACTACTTGTATATAAACTCATCTCTCCTGCAGGACGTCCTGTATAATCATTTGCAGTTGCCTCTTCATTATATACTTCTGGTGTCATTAACTCTTCTTCACCATCGTCTGTTAATCTTGTTAGATATAATTTTATATTAGAACCATCTATCTTTCTATCACTAGTTGTTACATCTTTCGCACTTATCTCATAATTGATATTTACATCTCCTGCTATCTTACTACTTACTGTAAAATCAAAGTATTCTCCTTCTGTTAGTCTTTTCTTCCCAGTTGCATCTGTTGTTGGTAAGGCACCATTTATATTTATTACATTATCTGTTTCTTCATATGTCATTGTTATTGAACCTGTCGTTATACTATTTAATTTTGTTCCTGTTTTACTATAACTAAAGGCCGCATAGCTTACTCCTATTATTGCTAGTATCATTACAATTATTAATCCTACTATTATTAATTCTTTCTTTTCCTTTACCATTTTATACTCCTCCTATTTTTTATAGTCTATCCCAATCATTATCTTTTATACTGTTTTAATATTAACACATATAATCCTTTATATCAATTATTTTGACACTATAAAAGAACAGAATTTATACTTATCCTGCTCTTATATCATAATGAAAGAAAGTAATTTTATTACTTATATTAGGGTTAAATGCCCCCCCCCCCAGGTAACAAGTTGTAAACTTGAGGTTTTAGAAAAATGACGAATTAATTTACCCCAGAATTGACGATTTATTTTACCCCGATAAATTAAATTAGCCATATCTACTTCTTCCTTTCTTTATCTTTGTTAACTTAATAGTACCATAATCTTCAAAGATAATCAATAACGATTTTACTTACTTTACACTTATATTAAATTACTTCTTTTATAAGTACTTACTTTAGAATCTAAATAAATATCTACAGTCCCTTTATTAACACCTTTTATAAAACCTAGACCATTAATACATATATCTTCATCATAACCCATTTCATAAGTTCTTTTCTGTAAATCTTTTAAATCATCATGCTTACTAGATATTCTTCTAATCTTTAAATCATTAGACATATAAAAAGTAAAACTATTTCTTTCTCCTTCTACATAATCTATTCTAAAGAAGTTATCTACTATTACACTTTGTCCTTTCCTAAGTTGAAAAGTCTTAGGTTTAATCTCTTTTTTAGGACTTATCTTCTTAAATTCATCATCACTAATATAATTAATTATACTACCACTATCAACAAGACCTGGTGTATCTATAAGAGTTAAATACTCATTTATTTCTATTTCTACTGTATTTAATGTAGTAGAAGGAAGTGGTGATATAGTAAGTTCTCTATCACTAGTAGAATAGTTCTTTAATAATTTATTTATTAAAGTACTCTTACCAGCATTAGTATGACCTACTACATAGACATTATTAGTAGTCTGATATAGTTTTATTTGCTTTAATAAATAATCTATATTATAGTTTTTCTCACTACTTATAACTACTACTTTATCAAAGATATCATTATCTTTAAAATAATCTATTAGTTTATCATCATTTACTGACTTAGGTAGTACATCTCTTTTATTTAGTACTAATATCATTTTATTAGGAATAATCTCTCTAATCTTATTAATATCTTCTTCTATATTAAGTAAATCTGCTATATAAAGTACTAAATCTTTAGTCTCTCCTACACTCTTAAGTATCTCTAAATACTCATCATTACTTTTAGTAACTATCTGATACTCTCCATAGTTTTTAATTCTAAAACATCTTTGACAGTATTCTTTATCTAAACTAGTAGTATAACCTTCCCCTAAGATATTCTCATCTTGAAGCTTAACTCCACATCCAAGACAATACTTCTCACTATTCATAATACTTTCCTTTCTTGAAAAGATTATTCTTACTATATTTATTCATAATCTTTTCTTCTAAATATCTATTAATATTAGTAATCTTTAAATCTTTAACTGCTAGAGGATCTACAAATATTTTAGTAATATTACCTTTATAGCCATATCCCATATCTGTAATAAACTGATCTCCTATGATAGCAATGCTTTTAGACTCTAAATTATATTTAGATTTAATTTTCTTAAGTGTTCTAATAGTAGGTTTAAGTGCAAAGGGATAGGAATCTACTCCTAAATCTTCACTAAACTTAGATACACGTTTTTTAGGACTATTAGAAACTATAACTACTAAAAAGTCTTTCTTTAATTTAGTAATTAACTCTTTAACTTTATCTTCTACTTTAGTAGAGTCAATGAAAGCTAGAGTATTATCTAAATCAAAGATTAAACATTTAATATCTTTTTTCTTTAACTTACTATAGTTAATGTCAAAGATATTTTTCTTATATATATCTGGTAAATATTTCATAGTCTTACTCCTCATATATTTAGTATATACCAAAATTACATTTAATGCTAGTTATTTAGTCTCTGTCTTACAGGCATAGTATTAATATTTATTGATTCAAAGCTATAACCATTACTTAAACAATAATCAATTATTTTACTTAGAGCATCTCTTGTATAAGTCTTAGTATCATGCATTAGAATAACATTATACTTATCATGAGATAAGCTATTAATAACACTATTATATAGTTTAGTAGGATTAGTTGCAAAAGAAGCATCTCCACTATCTATATTCCAATCATAGTATTGATAACCTTTATTTAAGGTATCATTAACTAAAGTAGTCATTATTCCTTCTTTATATTTTTTAGAAATAGTATTACTAGAACCACCTGGGAATCTAATTAATTTAGTATCAACTCCTGTTATATTATAGATTCTATCTCTAACTTGCTCTAAATCATTAAAGTAATTATCAACTGATGCATAGATAAGGTCATATCTATGACTAGCAGTATGTATGCCAATAGAATGTCCTTCATCTACAATTCTCTTAATTAAAGAATCACTTCCATTCATAGTAACAAAGAATGTCGCTTTAACCCCTTTTTCTTTTAAGATATCTAAAATTACATCAGTAGTTCCATCTCTTGGACCATCATCAAATGTAAGATAGATAGTATTAGTTTTTAATGGTTCTCTTACTTTAACATTTCTTACTATTTTACTTTTATTATTACTATTATCTTTAACTTTATAAATTACCTTATAATCTCCTACTTTAGTAGTATCTATATTACTAGAAATCTCTACTTTACTAGATAAATCTCCATCACAATTATCAGTTATAGTAGTACCTTCTTCTGCATAATTATCATTTAAATTCAAAAAGATATTACTATCTCCATTTAAGGTAATAATAGGTTTCTCTACATCCTTTGCAATTATTTTTCTTACAACTTCACTCTTATTACCACTACTGTCTATTACTCTATAAATGATTTTATCTTTTAATCTCTCTACTTTAACTTTATCAGTAATATCTTTATCTACATTATCATAAGCGGTGTATCCAAGTTCTTTATACTCTTTATTAGGACAGTAATATGCTCTTTTGTTACCATTTAATTTAATCTTAGGTTTTTCTATATCTTTAACAACTACTTCTTTAGGTATATGATAAGTAAAAATATTATCTTTATAAGTATAATTTATATTATATTCTCTATCTTTTTTAGTATTAATATCATCAAGAGTCTTTATAATCGTTTTATTTCCTAATAAATCGCTTATCGTTATCCCTTTATCAGTATAATGAGAATTAATATTAACTATTTCTTTTAAAGGAGCATTCAATGATACTTTAGGAACAAATAAAAAGAAAACACCAAAAAGAACAAGTACTAAAGTAACACTAATATTAATAAAATATTCACTCTTTGATACTCTTCTTTTCTTTATTTTCTTACTTTTCATAATCTCAGCTCCTGATATTAGTATAACACAATACACTAATATTTTTAGCTGAAATCTACATCATTATACTTATTATTCTTAATAAACTCTCTAAGTATCTTAGTTAAGGCTCTTTTTTCAATTCGAGATACATAACTTCTAGAGATATTTAATTTATCGGCAATTTGTTTTTGCGTCCATAAATCATTTCCTTCTAGTCCATACCTTTTAACAATAATCTCTCGTTCTCTTTTACTTAATACTTTTAAATAAGAGTTAAGTAGTTTAACATTATCTTTTAAATTAATCTCTTCGATAAAGTCAGGTCTTGGAGCTTTTATAACATCAAGTATTGATATTTCATTACCTTCTTTATCAAAACCAACGGGTTCATTTAAGGAAATATTTTTATTATTTTTGTTATTAGCTCGAAAATACATTAATATTTCATTTTGAATACATTTAGCACAGTATGTAGTTAACCGATTACCTTTATTAGGAACAAAGGTATCTACCCCTTTAATAAGGCCAATCGCACCAACACTTATAAGGTCATCTTGGTCAACGTTTTTATAATCAAACTTCTTAACGATATGAGCGACTAATCTAAGGTTATGTTCTATTAAACTATTACGAGCTTCCTTATCTCCTTCGCCCATTTTTTTTATACACTCTTCTTCCTCTTCTTTTGATAGTGGTTCTTTAAAGACTTGATTAGAATAACTTGCTGTAAAAGTAAAGAAACCTCTTAGGCTATCAAATAAATTAAACAACATTTTTATCACCTAATAAATAATATGTCAAAAAAAAGGAGTTAGAATATCTAAGTCCTTTATTATCATAAATTATCAATTATAATTATCTCTTATTTAGAAATGAGATAGAAAAAATGAAGTTAAAAAATAACTCCATTTTATTCTAATTAGTCTTGCTTTATTAATACTTGCAAATAAAATATAAATAGCGACACCCTAATCAACTTTTGAGAAAAGTGTACTAGTTTATATATTTTTTTGCATATTCATGATATCATAAATGTTATGTTTGTGCAAGTATCTAACATGTACCTTACTTTTTAACTTTTATATGTTTATTGGTATTATAATGGAAAACATTTTCTTCGTAATCTATATAGGAAGGAATCCCCCTTTTAGCAAGTAATTCTTGAAATAAATCTAAATCTAATACCTTAGATGATGATACAAACTCTCTAATTATACATCCTAACTTTCTATTAGCTTTACTAAAATCACGATTATACTTTTTTTCACCTTGACCTTCTTTATAAGGTACTTCCTTATCAGCTCTCCTGTAAACATCTTTCCCATATTCATCAGATATCACATTTATTTCTATTTCTCCATCATATATGTATCTTTCACAAAATTCAATTCCCCCAATATTCCAAGTTACATCTTTATCATCATTAACACTAATATTATTAGCAACAAACCTTGTATATTCTTCTACATCATTAAGAAATAATTGATATCTAGTTTCATTTGCTTTTATATCTTCACTTATATTACCTAAAAAGCCCTTCTCATTACATATTCTTATTAAATCCATAGTATATAAATAATAACCACTAGAAAGTAAAATAAACTTATTTTGATAGAAAGTTGCATAGTCACTCTCATTAAAAGTAGTACTATCTAAAGGAAATTCTTTCTTAAAGCCTTCTCCACATACTGCCTCCCCATCATATTTATAAAATTTTTTTATTTTACCATCAGTGTCAAGATAAATAACCGATGAATCAGAATCATAATCTTTACGCAATAATTTAGATAAATGATTTTCTCCATTACTAAAATTGCTAATACTAGAAAAGCCATTAAATCTATCAGACTTATTTTTTTCTTCATCTAAAAATGTTTCAAATGTAGCGTCAAAATATCTAAAATTTCTATCTATCCAAGAAACCCTAGCATCTTTACCAACAATAGCATAGCCGTATTCATTAAAGTCAGTTGCAATATCATATCTATATAGTAATAGTTTATTTATCTTCTTCTCTTACATATGCATATTCTTTATTAGCAGTTTGCACTACTTTAAAACCATTAACAAAGTCTCTACTATCATCAATAATATCAAAAGATGCTGAAGGCCTAAGATATTGCCCATAATATGGTAACTCGATAGGAATATAAAGCTCATCATCTTTCTCTTCGTTTACAACATAACCATACTTTACTTTTTCTTCTTGGACAAACACTCTCCAACCCCTAATACTTTTTATTTCCTTAGGTAATTCTTTCACAATAATTCCTTCTTTCTTAGATTTCTATTCTACAAATGTATCGGATTAAAGTCAACATCTAAATTAACTTTATTTATAGTAGCATAATACTCTACTAGTTTTTCTAAGACTTCGTGAATATTATCTTGATACTGATATTTTAATATTAACTGATAATAGTAGATATTTTGCTTTTTAAAGATAGAGGCAGGACTAGGTCCTAAAATAACAGTTTTATCTAGATATTTATGACATACTTTCTCACACTTTTTTGCTTCTATTAAAGCTTGTTTACTATCTTTACTAGAGATGTTTAATGATACCAGATAATAGTAAGGGGGATATTTCATTAATTTTCTTACTTTCATCTCTTCTTTATAAAAGGACTTATAATCATTTTCCTTAGCACACTTAATAGCATAATTATCAGGATTAAAGGTCTGAAAAATAACTTTACCAGATTTGTCACTTCTTCCTGCTCTTCCTGCTACTTGACTAAGAAGATCAAAAGTTTTCTCACTACTTCTAAAGTCAGGTAACATTAAAGAGGTATCAGCATTTATTACACCAACTAAAGTAACATTAGGAAAATCAAGACCCTTTGCAACCATCTGAGTACCTAGTAATATATCTGCATCTCCCTTACTAAAAGCATCTACTATTTTTTTATGAGCACCTTTCTTACTAGTAGTATCTACATCCATTCTAAGAACTCTTGCAGTAGGAAAAATATCTTTTAACTCTTCTTCTATTTTCTCAGTGCCAACTCCTAAGTCTTTTAAAGATTTCTCATGGCACTTAGGACAAGTAACTTCATACTTAGTTGCATAGCCACAATAATGGCATCTTAAGATATTACTACTTTTGTGATAGGTTAAAGTTATATCACAATTAGGACATTTAACACTCTCTCCACAATTAGAACAAGTAACAAATGAAGAATAACCTCTTCTATTTAATAGAAGTATTACTT